>JAGWAC010000021.1 GCA_018302125.1 Candidatus Woesearchaeota archaeon
TCATAATGTTAATGTTGAGGTCTTGGATGGAAAGGGCGGATCAGCAAGAAAAGATTACATATTAAAAGTAATTAACAAATTTGATGATATTTCAGGAAGAGTTAATGATATTTTAAATGGAAATTCTGTTCAGGGAGCTGATGTTATTCTAGGACACAGAGATAATGGAAACTTTGTTGCTGATTATACTGTAAGAACAGATTCGCAAGGAAATTATGTTCATCAAAGAATACCTACTAGTAGAAATTGGTTAGTAAAAATAGTTCATACAAATTATAATACTCATTTAGCAGGAAGTATTCAAACAACTAAAGATGAAAATAATGTTGATCTTGAATTAATTCCAACTAGTTTTAATATGGATTTTTTTGATGATATAATGAGAGATGGTATTAATAATCCCACAAAAAGGTGGAAAAATAATCAACCCAGGATATATTTAGATAAAGATGGACTTGTAAGAAATCAAAGTGGAGTTCTGCTTGGACAACCAGCAACTAATCAACAACAAGTAAATCGTATGGCTGAGATAATAAAAAGTGAATTACCTCAAATTATAAATTCTTATTTTCAAAATCTCCAACCAGAAATAGGAACTGGTCCGATACCAACTCTTCAAGACCCAGATACAATTATTGTTTATTGGAATGATACTCGAAGCGATACTGAGGCTGGAGCATATACTAATAATGATGAAATAACTTCAGCTTACATTAGAATAAGAAATGATTCAAATGATAGAAAAATGAGACATGAATCTTTTCATGTAACTGGGGCTTTTGGGCACTCAAATAAAGAATTATCCATTTTAAATGCAACTAATCTTAGCCCGATTAGAAATCCTTTACCTACAGATTATACACAACCAGATAAAGATGCAGGAAAAATATTATATAAAAGACCTCCTGGAAACAAAAGCATAAACGGCATTCCTGATGCTAATCTTGATGATTATAGAATAAGGTAAATTTCTTTGTTTTTGGCTGTTGTCTATATCGCTACAACATATATTTATATATAAAAAATATTACTACTTTACAAATAATACAAACTATAGGGGGTAATTATGGGGGAAAAATACGAATTAAAGTCAGACTATGTTGGTTCTCAAGACAATGCTGCACAACAAGAACTTCTTGAAGTTAGTTCAATTATTGAGGATGCACCTTATTTTTTGGGGGAAGAAAGAAACCCAATTCTAGCAGGTTGTAAGTCTAGACAGGGTGGTGGCGGTAAATGTAAGGGTGGTAATGGTGGTGGAGGAACTAGTTGCCGTGCAAATAGCAACATTAAACCCCAAACTTTAGAAGATAAGGTTTAAGTGTTAATTTTATGTCGTTAGATGAAGATCTGATTTCTTTAAATGATATAGGATTAACAAATCCTGTTGAAGAAATGGTTTTGATTACAGATGAACCTAAAATACCGGGATATTTTTGTTTCCTAAAAAAAGATATTGAAGATTCTTTAAAAATAAATGATATTTTTGGTCAGGGTTTTGATACTAACAGAACAAAAGCAAAAATAAAATCTTTAGGTGAATGTTTGGAAAGATTTTGTTTAGAAAAACATTTTGGGAATAATTTAACTGTAAGAAAATATGATTTTCAACCAGGCTTTTTAGACCCAGTTTTATTTTGTTGTTATTCTGAAGAACAAATTGAAGATAGAGTTTCTTTTATAGAAAGAGTCAGAAAAGAGAAATATATTTGGTGGCCTGTTAAAGATTTAAATGAAAAAACAATTATGATTCCAGCCCAGTTGGTATTTTTATCCTCGGAGTTTAACGAAGAATTTCCTATACGACAAGAAAGAATCAGCACGGGAGCTGCTTTGGGCCCTTTTGATAATAAACACGCTTTTTCTGCTGGGTTTTTAGAAGTTGTAGAACGGGATGCTTGTATATCAGCTTATCTTACGAAAAGAAGAATAAGAAAAATAGTAAATCTACCAGATGAAATTAAAAGACTAGTTGAATATTTTCAGAGATATCAATTAGAACCTAATATTTTTGATGTACTGGTATTGGTCCTGCTATTAATACAGGATCACGTTCATCTCTTAATTATAGTCGGGCTATAAAAGATGCGCTTTTAGAATCTATTCAAAGCAGACGCGCCTCTAGAATAAAGAGAAAACAAAATAGTGAAATAGAAAGGATTCAATCTATAGAAGATCGTTTTTTATTTTGGTCTGATAAAAAGAAAATTTTAGATTTAAATTTTTGGCTTAATTCTTCTGATAAAATAGATTTTGATGAATTAAATAAACAAAAAATAGATTTTGAAGATGCTTTAGCTATTCTGCAATCTAAGGGATATCATATTTTTACTGCTGATATAACTATTCCAATAATTAGAGATAAAGGGTATAAGGCATTAAAAGTTATAATCCCCGAGCTACACCCTCTGTATCTTAATGAAGATGCAAAAGCATTGTATAGCGTCCATCATGGAAGTATTAAAGAAGATAAATTTTTAAAACCACATCCATTTATGTAGAAAATGATAGAAGATATTAAAAGATTTTATGAGAAGACTAAATTAGAGAAAGGTTCTGAAGATAAAGTTGAGAATGTAGAGGATCCTATATCTTGGATACATGTTTTTTATAAAGAATACCCAAGATTACCTTCAATTGATTTACCTAAATTAGAAAATAGCGATAATCAATTAGAAACTTTATTAAAAATGCGTGAATCAACAAGAGTTTTTTCTGACAATCCTTTAAAATTAGAGGAAATTGCGAGAGTTTTGAGATCGTGCAGAATTGTAGATTCAAAAAGAATTCCTGAAAGAAGAACTTATCCCTCTGGTGGAGCAAGATTTCCTATCGAGATCTATTTTATCTCTTTTAATATAAATGGGTTGAACCTAGGGGCTTATCATTATAATATCAAAAGAGAAAAACTAGAGCTTCTTTTAGACCAAGATTTAAGGGTGAGAAGAAGAGAATTAATTTCACCTTACTTAGATAATCCTGCTGCGGCAATTATTTTCACTTCGGTTATTTCACGTTCAGAAGTAAAATATGGTGCTAAAGCATATCAGCTCTCATTAATTGAAGCAGGGCATATGGCACAAAATGTTCATCTAGTTTGTACAGATTTAGGGATAGGTTCTTGTTCAGTTAGTGGTTTTGTGAATGACTCTGTTGCAGAACTTCTTGATCTTACAGAAACTGAGATCCCAATTTATGTTGTTGGTGTAGGTAAAAAAATTAAGACTCATGAAAAAATATAAAATAAATAATAAAAAAGGAAAAGTAATTGCTGAAGTATTTTTGTATTTTGATTATCGTAAAAAAAACGAAAAAGAATTTATTAAATCTATTTTAAAGGAAACCCCCTTTATAAATTCAATAGGATATGCTGGGTTTATAAATAAAGATTGGTTTTTAAATAATTTACTCTCTTATAAAATCAGAGTTCCTTCTAAAAGTATAGATATTGTAGAAATATGCAAGATCATTGAAAAAACATTGTTAACATATTCTAAATTATTAAGAAGAAAGATATATATTTTTGTTTTTCCAACAAAAGATGAATTTATCTCTAAGAAAATGGGTGGTGTTAGTGGCATTACAATTTGGAAAAATACTATTTTAATATATATTAACCCAAAAATAAAAAATTGGAGAAGAGAATTAAAAGAAACTGTTGCTCATGAATCTGCTCATATTTTAGGAAACTACTATGGACAAAGCACCTTACGTGAATGTTTTGTTTACGAAGGAATAGCAGAGCATTTCAGAGAATTTTTTGTTGGTGGTAAAAGAGCGCCTTGGACGAAAGCAGTTACAAAAAAAGAATCTATTTTATTACTTAAAAAACTAAAAAATAAACTAGATTCAAAAAGTGATAAATTATACAGAGGGGTATTTTTTGGAACCGGCAAGTATCCCTTATGGGTTGGTTATACAATAGGTTACTATATTGTAGAAGAGTATCTTAAAAAACAAAAAAATATTGATTGGGATAAGATAATTAAAACAAAACCGAGAGTCATACTTAAAGAGTTTTTACTAGATTTAAATGAAAAAAGAACAAATTAAAAGATTAATAGAAAAATATAAGTATATATTTATAGGAGAAATTCACGGAACGAAAGGATTACTAAATTTACTTTTAATATTGTAAAACAAATTCTTAAAAAAAATAAAATAATCTTTTGTTTAGAGCTTCCTCAACAAGCAGAAGAAGTTTTATATGTATATTTAAGAGCTAAAATAAACAAAAAAGAACTTTTTGCTTCAAAATATCTACAAAATGCAATTTCTGATAGTAGAATAAATGATGATATTTTATTGATGTATGAAAGATTGTATGGTGTTGGAGTAGTTCTTAAATGTCTAGAAAATTATGATTTTGAAAATGTTGAATATAGAGATAAAGAAATGGCTAAGAGATTTCTTGATATTATTAAAGAAGAAAAGGCAGATAAATATTTGATTTATGCCGGCAATATGCATTTTTTGAGAAAATCCACTCAAATTTTGGGTTTTAAAATTAACCCCGTTCCTATTTATCTACCTAAAACTGTTGTGAATAATGTTTTGACTATATAATTTAACACAGACAAGAAGGAAGAAATAAGACTTTATAAAAAAGCAAAAAGAATTAATTATAATTTAGTTTTGAAAAATATAAAAGCTAACTATCTTAAAATATAGTGCAAAATTTGCGTTTAACAATGAAATTTTTATTAATTTTGATAGCTATTTAAAATAATATAGAGAATGTAAATGATTACATATCTTCATAATAGTCATAATCCGGTCTTTCAAAAAATTCAATTAATGGCTTACCATCTCTGGTAAATATCATATCAATATATCTCCAGGCTATACTTAAAAAAACCTCTTCACTAATTCCTAAAATATTAGAAAATAAATTTCCAGATTTATACGAAAAAAGAGCTCCGACTACTCTTTTACCAAAAGTAATTGGTTTAGTTGTGGGCAGACTATGACCGTAAAATCTAACCTCATCATTAAACACTATAGTTGGTTTTCTTTCCCCAAGATTTACAGAAATTGATTTAATACATGACTTAGGGAACTTTGTTGATAATTCAACTCCACCAGAAGTTATTTTTAAAAATTCATGATAATTTTCCTTAATACCTGAATATATCACATATTCCGAAAATTCGACTTTTACTCGTGGTTGTCCCACTTCTGAATTTTTTACTCTTAGTTCTAAGTTCATTTTAATTCAAAAATATTTTTAATTATATAAAATCTTGGATTTTAGAAAAAACTAGTTTAGTAAATAATTTAAGCAGTATTATCTTCATTTTATAAGTGAAATTTAAAATAATATATATTAATTTGTACGAAGGTTGTAAAGAAAAAAACAAATTTCTAAAAGTTATTAATTTTATAAAAAAAGAAAGGCCTGATATTTTGGGTCTATCAGAATTAAATCAATGGGATAAAAATAATTTTAGTAAATTAAATAAATTTAAAAAACAAACTGATCTTAATCATTCTATATTTTGCAAAGCAAGCAGTGGTTATAATCTTGGTTTATTTTCCAAATATAAGTTAACAGATAGAGTAATTATTTCTAAGAACTTTAAAACTGGCATGATAAAAGCAAGGATATCTATTAAAAATAAAAAATTGTCAATTATTTTAACCCATCTACATTCTATTGGTGAGGATTTAAGATTAAAAGAAATTGATATAATTAAAAATTATGTAAATAAAAAAGAAAAGGTTATCTTTATGGGTGACTTAAATTCTCTATCTTCCAAAGATAACTATAATGAGCCGAGATTACTTAAAGCTATGAAAAAAATTAAGTCTAATAAGTTCGGTGAGAGAATATTAAGAAAAGAAGCAATAGACAAAATAACGAAATTAGGGTTTATAGACTCTGTACGGAAATTTTCTAAATCTTTTGAATATTCTGTCCCTACAAAATATAACAAAGATCAAAATCATTTTGGCAGATTAAGGCTTGATTATATTTTTATTACAAAAAACTTATTTAAAAAATTAAGCAAGGCAAAGATAATAAGAACAAAGGAAACAAATCAGCTGTCAGACCATTTTCCTGTAGTTGCTGAAATTAATTTATAATTAGGTTGCCATGGCTGTTTTTTGCTGTCTATAATCCCTAATTAAATTTTGTTTTTGCCTATTTGTCATCCCATGAACTTGATTATATAGTTCAATAGCATTTGCAAATTTGTTTATAATATTGTATTTCCAGCAAATAGCTTCATGTAATTCCTTTAATTGAATTGCTATATCATAAAAGTCTTTCCAGTCGCTAAATTCATTAATCCTTATTTTATCTATTGTACCCAAATTTTTATCAAGATTCTCTGGTTGCCTGCAATAAAACAACTCGACAGGATAATTTTCTAAAGCCTTTAATTTCTTAATATCGTCATCAATGTAAATCCTTGGCTTTAATTTTTTTACAAAATAATACTTTTTTCTAAATTTAATTCTCCATCTGTTTAATAAGTTCGGGTGTGAGCTTTCGTTGTGTATATTCGAAATTAATTTACCATAATTATCTTTTATAAACGCCTTGGCATATGGATATTCTTCATTTGTTCTAGATGTTATTACAGCAAATCGAAAATTCTCTAAAAATAGTTTTGTTAATACTTCCTTGCAATATTTAGGGACTTCATACTCTAAAGTATATTTTCCCATTATTTCTTTAATTAAATCATCATAAGTTATATCTGTTCTTCCCATTGATTTAATTAAGTTGTTAAACCCGGTTCTTTTTGTCTGGTTAATATTAAGATCGAGATTAAACAATTTTTTTGCGTATTTTATTTTTGTTTTATAGCCTTGGGCAAGAACGCCGTCAAAATCAATACCTATAATTACATAATCTGCAATATAAAAAGCATTTTTCATCAATATTTTAGTTATTTATATTTTAATAAATCTTTTTCTTTAGTTGTCATAGGGCTTCATCAACAACTGGCTTCTGGTTCCCCATAAGAAGATTCTAAACTTAATTATTTAATAAGAATTAGTTGGTTGTGGTTTTAATTTTTCTTTTAAATCCTCAAAATAAGATCTTGGCTAGAATTTAAAGTACCTTTCTTGAGAACTTGGTTTTCCTGTTTTAGTTTCTTCTCCAGATATAATTATATAACTACCAGGATTTACAATCTTTTTTCCTCTCAAAATTTAAGAATTTTAATAATATTTAATCTACTTCTTTGGGACTTTTTATTCTTTCTGAATGAATTTGAACAATACATATATGATGCCATTAGAATTATTTATATACCATAGAACATAGATAGATTTATGAAATTAAGAGAAATGCTTAAGAAAGCGCTTCAAGACCCAGAACTAAAAATTGAAGCTATAATTCCGGAAGAATATGCTAAGTTGGATGATTTTTTAGCTAATTTACCAGATAATATTTTAGTTAGTGAATGGTTACATACTTTGGGATATGCAAAATATGAATACCATATTCATATTGGCGAAACTGCTGATAATCTAAAAAAATTATATGAGCAAGATGTTAGAGTTGGTAATCCGAAATTACTTAGATTATATTCAAAAAAAGAATTAAAAGATATTACTCAATCGACTTTAGGGGTTTAATTTGTTTTAATATATATTGTAAGAACTCATTATTTATTTGGCTAATATTAAAAACTAAAGAAGTTTCATCTAATTTTCCTATTTTTGGTTTATTCTTACATAATTTTTGATAATACTTTTCTAAAGCTTCTGAATGTTCTTTATCATGAAGTATAGCATAAATCTCTTCACAATCTCTTTCTAAACTAACGTAAGTTTTATCATTTACAAATCCAGTAAAAAAAACCCTTTTGAGAAAAGCGTTTACGGAAAATTAAGCCCTTACTTCTTTTACTTTGGTTGTACTCTGGATTAAACCTTGAGAAATTGTTGCTGTTGTATAATCTTCGAAAGCATAATCAAATTTAACTTCTGCATTAATTAATGAAAAGTCTAAAGATTCTGAAACTGCTGAATCTATTATAAAATCGCAGAAAAACCTTTCTTGATCAATCTCTTTTTCTGCAAACTGCCTTAATACTTCTGTTTTTAAGGTTAAAATATCATTTTGATAAGAAAATTCATTACATCTTCCTTCTATTTGTTAATGGTTGAGAGTCTAATAAAATCAAGGATAAAAGAACTGGTCCTGCTCTTAATTGTTCTGATATTACTGACCTGTCTGAAGAGATTAATGGATCATTAATTTTAAATTCTTTAAATGGATTTGAACCTCTGCTTTCTAAACTATTTAAAACAGATTTAGAGAGTGTATAAACTTTTAATCTTGATCTTACAATAAAATTTTCATAAACCGCAGTTAAAGTTATTTTTTCCTGGATCGTTTTTTGCCTGTCTATTTTTCCGAAAACATCATAAGCTATTTTGCCTGAAGGCTCAAATTCACATTGTACATAAACTGATTTATCTTGATTTTCAAAAACATAAACAGAATCTGAATTATCTAATTCGCCAGAAATAATTATTTTTTCATGTGATTCTCCACCAGTAAATAAATCTGTAGAAAGTGGATCTTCTTTTTTACAAGAAAATTTTACTTGGGTTGGAGAATCTTCTAAAGCATAAATTTTTACATTTGCAACTGTTTCTATTTTATCTAATTCTGGTCTATGAATTGATTTTTTTGCATGGAAGTTTTCAATTTCTACTCCTTGAGGTTTTCTTTTTTCCACTGTTTCTGGTGGTTTAAATGTTCCATATTGAGCTACAGTTCCAACAGGCTCTTCAAAGAAAGTACGTACCGGGGTGGTGATTGCACTTATAGGTGTTTTTGACAGCAAAATATCGAACTGAGTTCCAAAAACTGAAATTCCCCCCCCAATTAATAGATTCATTATAAAAAGCCATATGAAAAAAGCTATAATTAGAATAAAAAATAACCAAAAATACTTATAATTTATAAAAAAACTTATTATTCTGAATGGTAAAATAAATGGGAGAAGAAAAATTCTCTTAAAATCTCCACTTTTTAAATCATCTATACTTGGGCTTAATACTTTTCCCCTAAATGAACTTTTATAATCTTCATCTTGTTTTTTCTTTGATTCTTTTATTTTATTTTTTGTTTCTTCTATCTCTTTCGCAGTTTTTTGTCTTTCCAGCTCTTCTCTTTGCGCCCGAGCTAATTTCTCTTGTTCACTAAGTTCAGAATCATCAGCCATTATCTACCTCTTTTTAATAAATTATTTTGCAAACACTTCCAAGGAAATAACTTCAAATTCGTTTCTTGGAATTATTTTAATGAAGTTTTCATCTTCTTTAATAAATGCAGATATGTCTTTAGAGAATATATTTCTCTCTGTATCTAGAGTAATTGAATTTGAATTAATTAAAATTGTTGCAGAGCTTCTTTCATCATCTTCATTTGGAACTAAATGCATTCTTAATGTAAATTCCTTGTCTAAGTCATCTTCATCAACATCAAAGAAATATGTTGGAGATTTTCTTTCCAATTCAGTTTTTAATTCAATCTGCTCTAAAATAAAATCGCCAAAATTCTTCTCAAATGATAATGTGTTTTGATCTTCAAAATAATCTCTTGAAATATCAATATTTTGCTCAGAAGCATCACAAATTACTTGGGCTGAATGAACATTAAATTCATTTAAAAAAACTCTTAATAAACCTTGATTATCTGTATCTCTTAAACAATTTATAAAATATGACAAGGTTGCTTTTTTTATTTTGTTTTTGGATAAAGAAAATGTTCTTGTTTCCTTTATATTTTCAGACAATTCTTCCTTGATTAATTTTAAATCTTTTAATTCATATCTATTTACTGACAAAAATCTCCAATTTGGAGACGAAGATTCTATCCTTATTATGTTTTCAGTTTTTAAATTTTGGATTGGAAGCTCTAAAGGCAAAGTTTCTGAAGTTGGAGTTCCCTTGAAAGCTAATCTGTTGTTTACATAAATTTGTAATGAGCCTTTGCTTTCCAATGTGTTAAAAAATAATCTTAATTTATTTGAGTTTTCTGGGTTTGTTAATGAAAAGGTTAAATCTTGATAATTGTTATTTACAAGAGATCTTGAAACTGATACAGAACTTGCGAGATTAATTATCTTTTGAGATGTTTTGGTGAACAAATTTACAGGAGATAATTTAATTATTTCAGTATCTTTTGTTTGAGGAAATAAAAAACCAGGAGTTTCTAATAAAAAGGTTTCACCATCTCTTCTTTCCCCTGTTTTTCTAGAAGTAAAATCATCAAAATCGTCCCCAATCCCCCTGCCTTCTAAAATGTCCTTTTGTGCTTCTGGAGGTATTAAAAACATATAAAGAATAATAACAATAGCAATTAATATTACAAGGCCGGTTACGTGTATTGTTTCTGATTCAACAGCTCCTCTTTTGCCTTTAAACATATTTTAAAAGAATAGGTTTCATTTATATAAATCTTACTGGCTTGATTAATAGCTTGAATTTTATAATTATTTATAAGTAGTAACATTAACGAAAGCTTTATATATTTGTTCTTTTTAACAAACTTATGGGTAAAGTTAATTTGCAAAAGCGGATTAATTTGATTAAACCAAAATTAAGGCCTTACCTTAATCTGTATAATGGAAACGGGGGAAATGGTCATTACATTGGAGGAAATATGAGTGGAAATATGAGTTCATACTTCACAGCAAGGAATCTAAGTTTCGGTTTAGCTGGAGCATTAATTTTTGGTTCAGCTTATCTGCTTGGGAGGGGATGCAGAGAAGATAAGCAAGTTAAACCTGAAAAAGTTAATACTTTCAGAGTTTCTGAAGAATATGAGGGTGTTTTAGTTGAGCCTAATGGATACTTCATCTCTATAAGTGAAATTGGAGAATTAGTAGGCTTAAACATAAACGGGGAAAAAACCCCTTTCAATTTTACAGAAACAAGAAGAAAAGACAGAAGTTTAAAGGAAAGAAATTTAGAGAAATTCCTGGAAGTTTCTGGAAAACCTATAACAATAGGGCCTGAAAGTGAGACACCTACAGCTGTCAGAATAAAGAAAAGAAATTAGTTTATTTTCTTATTTTTTTCTTTTATTTTAAACTAAAAACTTAGCAAATGAGATTAATCTAGGCTCATTTACCAATAATTTAAATAGCAACTTAGAAGGAAAATCACGATCATAAGTTTCTAAAATTTTTCTTACATTAGCTTTTTTAACTAAAAGCAAAAGCTTGTCTAAATCATTTTCTGACAATTTGTCTAAAACCCTTCTTATAAATAAGTTGTATCTTAATTCTCTTCTTAACGGCTTTAATAATCTTTTATAGTTTTTATTTTCTGTAATTGCTTTTACCAAGAACTGGGAAGCAATCATGCCCTGTATTATGCCGCCATGACTAGGATTTTTAGTCTGACAAGCAGCATCACCAATCAAGAATACACAGCCATTTTGTATTTTTTGTTTTGGGTCATACATAGGAATTACTCCAGATTGATATTCACGTATTTTTACATTTAAAGCTCTTTTATTTAACAAAGACCTGAAAAAGAAATTTGCATTTTTGTAAGAAGCTGTACCAATTCTTGCTATGTTTTTATCTTCTGGAACCAACCAACCAAAATAGCCTTCGCCAACATAAACTTCAATTATTTCTGGGTTTTCAACAGGCAAGGTAACTCTTGCCTGAATACCAATCATAAATTTTCTTTTGTTATATATACTTGCAGATTTTGCCACCTGGCTGAATGGGCCGTCTGCACCAACAAGATAATCTGTTTTGAAAATTTTATTATTAACCATAAACTCTACATTATCTTTGTTTAATTTACAAGTTTCAAATTTGTGGTTTAAGAAATATTTAGCTCCTGCATCTTCTGCTTTTTCAGCAACATATCTGTCAAATTTCATCCTGTCCAAAACTATATTTGGTTTTTTAAAATTGATTTCAACAGAATGATTTTTTGAAAATACTTTAAAACCTGTAATTTTGTTCACAATAACTTTTTTAGGCAGTTTTAATATCTGGTGAATAGAATCTGTTACTAAGCCAGTGCATTGAACAGGATTTCCTATTGATTTATGATCTTCATATATATTTACTTCCTGGCCTTTTTTAGCCAACAAATATGCTAAATGGCTTCCGGCTGGTCCTGCACCGATTATTGATATCATGGGTTATAAGTGGTATAAATAAAATTTATAAAGGTATATGGTTTTTCTGATTTTTATGTTTGGTGATATTTTGCTTATTTCTTTGGGACTTTTTGGATTATTAATTGCCACTATTACTGATCTTAAATCAAGAGAAGTTCCTGACTATTTGAATTATTTTTTGATTTCAGCAGGATTTGGATTTAGGTTTTTTTATTCTGTTTTATTTGAAAACTGGTTTTATTTTTTATATGGTGTTTTAGGTTTTTTAGCTGCTTTTTGTTTAGGACTTTTATTATATTTTACAAGACAGTGGGGTGGCGGAGATACGAAATTATTAATGTCAATAGGAGTTATATTTGGGAGCAAGCCTTTTTTTATTGAAGATGAGGGGGTATTTTTTCTTAATTTAATATTGGGCATTTTTGTTACCGGGGCAGTTTATGGGTTTATTTATGGTGTTTATTTAGCTATTAAAAATTATAAAAAATTTAAAGATGAATTTAAAGAAATTTTAAAAGGAGAAAAAATTAAAGTAATAAGAAATATCTCTTTTATTATTGCTATTGTGTCTTTTACTCTTGGTTTTTTAACAGAAGACATAGCTACAAAAATAATCTTAATTGGTTTTTCCTTATTCTTGATTTTTTATATTTATTTCTGGATATTTGTAAAGGCTGTTGAAAATGTCTGCATGTATAAGGTTGTAAATATAGAAGAATTAACTGATGGCGACTGGGTTGTTGATGATATTTATGCCAATAAAAAATTAATTTATAGCAAGGATAAATTAGGAGTGGAGAAAAAAGATATCTTGAAATTTATGAAAGAAGGAGTAAAAAAAGTAAAAATCAAATATGGGGTACCATTTGTGCCTTCTTTTTTAATAGGAACTATTTTGACTTTGATTTTTGGGAATATTTTTATTTAAGGCATTCTTTCTTGTTTTTTAGAAATTTTTATTGGCTCTTTTGGCTTTTCAGGCTCTTTTTTTTCAAGAACTATTTTTCCTTTTAATAATGACAATATTTTTTCAAGATCTTCTTCTGATGCTTTTTTTCTTGGCAAATTAAAAGAGATTTTATCTTTTTCAAATCTTGGAATAATTTCTACAACAAGATGTGGGATTATCTGGCCAGCTGCAGGACCATTTGAAACGAGAATATTTGTGCCTTGTGCTTTTAGAGTTTCAAATAAAACAGAGGATATTTTATTGATTATGTTGAATAAATTACCAACATCTTTTAATTGTGCCAGAACTGAGAAATGTTTTTTAGGAAAAACAATTGCATGTCCCAACGAAGCTGGATTAATCTCCAATGCTGCAACTAATTCATTGTCTTCATAGATTTTCTTTGCTTTTATTTTACCTTCAGCTATTAAACAATAAGGACATTGAGAGGGCTGGGACTGCTTTAATACATTTAACTGCTCTGGTGATAATTTTTTGAGAAATTCAGGAAGAACTTTTTTTTGCTCTTCTTCAGGCAATTGTGATATTTTATTTAATTCTTTTATCTCTTCTTCTGTAAAAATAGATTCATCCATTTTAACCTTTTTAGAAAAGTTTAATCAAAAACTAAATTAAAGCTCTCCTTACTTCTATTGTTTCAACACTTTCAACATCTTCTATTTGTCTTAAGATATCTTCCAAAGGATCTAAATTTGACTTTGATTCTTCTGAGAAAAAAGAGATTTTAACTGCTTTTATTCCAAAAGCTATGGGTTCTTGTTCAATTCTGCCAATTTGTCCTAATTTTATAGTTACTATTACCTGTGCCATTTTAATTTGATTTGGAAAATACTTATTTATAAATTTTGGGTTTTTTGGGGGTGTGGGACAAAATAACCTGATTATTAGGTTTAAACTAAAATTTTCTTAGAAAATTAAACCATTTCATATCAAATAAGAATATAGAAAAGAAAATATACTTTTCTATCTTTTTATAAATGCTCAGGTGTTCTTGTTGTTCCTACAAGCTTCGGGCTACTAGCTAATTGCTCCGTAGATGTATCGGGCCTACGATGATTCAGCTCTGATTTAGGTGTAGCTTTTGGCTATTAGCCTGTAGTGATTTATTTTTTGACATTTTATTGTATTAAAACTTATTATTTTGTTTTTTCTTTATTTCTTCTTCTGATATGTCTATAATATCAACCCCTTCTTCATCTATAATTTGCTGCATTTCCCAATAT
>JAGWAC010000027.1 GCA_018302125.1 Candidatus Woesearchaeota archaeon
TATAGTCCCCTCTTTCCCCTTCAATGTGCATTTTCTTCATTTCCATTAGAAGTTTACATAATTCTTTATTGTCTATTGGCATTACAGAATCATAGTCATAGCACCATTATAAGCTTTTCTTTATATTATTTTTATTATAAAATTAAAGTCTCTTTTCTTTTAAATGTAACAACTAATTTTTTACCACATACAGCACAATTACCATAGAAAAATAGAACATCATTATCAAAATTATATTCTGTATTATAATTTATTTCATTTACACATTTATGTTGTTTAATTTTTTTAACCATCTATTTTTTATTAAGTTTTATATTAATATGCGTTTCGTAGAAAAAATCGGAAAACTTTTAATTTCCATAAAATACTTCCGTAAACTTATTTTTTATTTTATAAATGAGAATAATTTTTTCTAGATTATCCGAAAATGAAATCAATAAATGTTACTTTTCAGGCAAAAACTCAACTATTCGGGCAATCATTACTTTTCAGGCAAAGCCTATAAAATAAAGACAAGAATTAAAAAATCTCCCCGCCGGCAGAGCAGAACAAAAGTGTTCGAATCCCTAATTATTTCTTGTTTTTATTAAATTACACTTGTTTCTTTTAAATATTTATCAACAATTTCTTCTACTAAACTTAGATCAATTCCTTCATAACCTTTAGAAATCCTAAGTTTTAATTCAACTCAAGATTCTAACCCAGATACAAGTGAGATAAAACTAATTTTATAATTAATAAATGCGAATAAAACAATTAAAATAAACTTAAATAAGTTAAATATTTAAATTCTATAACTAATAGATTTGATATGTTAAAGTTAGGAGTTATAATTGAAATTAATTTACCAAAAGTAGATAAGAAAATAATAGAGATAAATAATAAATTCTCTATAAGACATTATAGTTATTTACCCCCCCACATATCTATTTATATTTGGGAATCTAATAATGAATTAAATAATATAGTTAAAAAAATTAAAACCATTACTAAAAGTTTTGATAGATTTTATATAAAAATTAATAAACTAAACTTCTCAAAATACCATACAATCCAATTAAAAGTTTCTAAAAACCCCATTTTAAATAAATTTCATAAGATAATTATAGAAGAAATGTCAAAATATCGAGATAAAACAGCCCCTTCTAAAACCAAAGAATTTTATCCTTCTTTTAATGAAGAAGAAAGAAAACTTATTGATAAATTTGGAAGGCTCAATATATTAAATAATTTCGAACCACATATAACTTTAGAAAAGTTTCCGGTTGAGCTTACTCAAAAAATAAAAGAATTTCTATCAGACTTTAAACCAAAATTTAATATTGAAATAAAAGAAGTCTCTTTACTTGAAATAAAAAAAGATAATTACAAAACTATAAAAAAAATTAAATTAAATATATAATTTATTTTCTTTAATATATTTTAAAACGTTCTTAGGTACAAGTCTACTTATATCAATACCTTTTCTCACTAGTTCTCTTATGGTTGAACTACTTACGTCTCCAACTTCTTTTAATAAATACACTTCTGTAAAAAGAGTTTTTATTGCTTTTATATATAAATCTGGTTCGGGATGATGAGCCTCTAATCTTAAAAAAATAATGTGAGGGATTTCTAGCAATTCGCCTTTAGAGTCTTTATACATTTTGTTATTTAATTTATCAGACCCCATAATTACTAGTGGTGTTCTGCCTATTTCTTCTTCAACCCACTTTATCAATTGATATCTGTATTTTCCATCTTTTCTTAAATCATATACATTTCTCTTTTCTTTCCTTACTCTCACATTATTTAATTTTGAAGAACCTAATTTACACATATTTAATCTATGTTCTAAAGAAATATGTTTTTTCGATTGTACTTTTGGATTATGTGGTTGTATAATAATTTCATCAACTAATTCTAATGAATTTTCTATTGATCTATAATGCCCTTTATGAAAAGGATCAAAAGTTCCAAGATATAAACCTGTTTTTTTAGAATTCATTTTTTTCCCCCAAAAATCTTTTATAATATCGATTAATCTTTCTTTTCCAACTTCCACTTAAGAAATATTTCTTTAAATTATCTACTAACTCTTTTTTATTATCTGCTAAAATATCTAAAACAATAGTTTCTAATTCTCCTTTTAAGTCAGGTCTCAAAGAGATACTTTGTTCTGAAAACTTTTTAAGTAATCCTCTTTTAGTTGTAAGTCGTTCAATTATATCTCTTGCTGAATTTTTAGGAAAGTCATTTTCACTAAGAAAATTTATTAATTCTTCTTTTTTAACACCCCAAGGTATTTGCGTATCAACGAAAATTTTTCCTTTTTTTATATAATTTGAAGGTTTTACATCGAAATATATTTTATCTGAATCACTAGAATTTATTATTTTAATTAAACCAACCAATATATCTTGGAAAATATCATAAATTCCTGTAAGGTTTTCTGCAATTTGTATTTCTCTAGCACTATTTAAAGAGCCTTCTTCGAAAGATTGTAGGATATATCCAGAAAATAGTTTTGGATCATCAATTAATTTTCCATTAAATACATGTAAATTAGTACAAACTATTCTTTGATCTAAAAGAGATAAATCTAAGGACTTAAGATTATCAAAATATTCTTGATTTTCTTCAATTTTTCCTTTAACTTTTTTAAGAGAAGTTTTTGTAGCAAATTTTAAACTTTTTAAGATTTTTAATTTCCTTTTTTTCCTTTCTGAAGTTTTAACTGAGAAACCTTCTTTTATTAAATTTATACATTTCTCCTCACTATAAACTATTAAACTATTCCTATCAAATTTCTCGCCTTTTGGATCCAATCTTTCTCTTCTTTGAATTAGTATATAATCATAAATTGTTAAATTTTCAATATCCATATGAAAGAATATAACTAAAAGATTTTTAAGGTTTACTATTTTAATCACTATTTGGTAATAATCTCCCCGCCGGCAGGACAGAACAAAAGTGTTCGAATCCCAATCCTATTTTGCTTATAAAAATTTATATAGAAACTTTAAGATATAGAATTAAAATGGAAGAAGAAAATAAAGAAGATAATATTGAGGAATTACAGAAAAAGCTTAGAACTTATAAAAGAGAAGATATAAAATTTAATGAACCTCATTTTTCAAATCAGTTAATATTACGGCAAGGCAACAAAGAAGAAGTTATAAATTTATTATTAAATCCAGATAAATTAGTTTATTCTTATCAAGAAAAAGGAAAATATGATGACATTAAACACTGCTTGCATTTTCAAGTGAGCAATAACAGGACTATGAGATTGCCTGTAATTTTTGACAAAAACAACAAGAAAAGCTTATATATCATAACTTACATTATGAGGTATAGACCTTGGCAAAATATGATTAAAAGGAAATAAAATGGAAAAAAATAAATTAGTTTTTTATGATAAAGAAAATGATATTCTATCAATTCATAAAGGATATTCTTCACATGAGAGATTTAAAGGAAATATTGATACTGGACAATTAATATTAGATGTTTCTACAAAGGGCAGAATTAGAGGAATAGAGATAATGGATGCTTCTAGTTTTTTTGAAGTTTTTAATGTAAATAAAGAGATTTTAGAAAATTTAGAAGATGCAACTTTCAATGCTCATACAGAACCTATTGGAATTGTATTAAGCTTACTATTGAAAGCCAAAACAATAGAAGAAAAAATCCCGGCTAAAATTGCCGTGCCTTTAAACAAAGTAAATGATTATTAGAAAAAGAATAATTTGTTAAGATTAAATATCTAATTATTTGAAGAATTTAAAAGATTAAAATTTGCTTACTCTACCGTGCTTTAAATCTTCTAAACTTAATTTTAATTGAACTAAAGCGTCATCTGCTATTTCAGATTTCTTCTTGAGTTTTTCGTACTCTTCTTTTGTTATGGTAATTGTTTCTGACATACTTACTTAGTAGTTTTTGAGATTTTTAATAATTTTGGATATTAAAAAATTAGAAATCCCAGTTAACAACTTCTCTGTAATCTCTTCGTGCTTTTTCTTTCATTCTTTCAAAACCACTAAATTGACTTTGAGCATCCAGCATTGCTCTTTCATAGTCCTGAGTATCAATAATTCCAGCTTGTCTAGCACCATTTAGGTTATCCATATAGCGAGATTGAGCAAAATTAATTTGTGCCAAAGTTCTATCCATTTGTTGTTTAGCTTCTTTAGCCTCCTCTTTAGATATCGTATTACTATTAATTGGTTGTATTATACTTAATTCAAGTCCTCTAACTGCCTTATCTAATTCTTCTCTTGGCTCAAATCTTTGTGGTATAATAAACAAAAGATTTTTTTTGAAATCTTGTATCTGTGTTCATATTTTCTCCTCCAATTTTGGATATTTTTATAGAGTAAGATTTATTTATAAATCTTCCTACTTTAATCACTATAAAGTAATAATGTCCCCGCCGGCAGAATAGAACAAAAGTGTTCAACCCCCCAATTATTTCCTGTTTTTATTAAATTACACTTGTCTCTTTTAAATATTTATCAACCAGTTCCTCTACTAAACTTAGATCAATCCCTTCATAACCTTTAGAAATTCTCAATTTTAACTCTGCTTTTACCTTGTTAACAACCTTACTTTTTACATTTTGAACGTCTTTATCTGGAAGCCTTGTGTTTTTTGGATTTATTTTTTCTCTATATTCTTTAGCTTTATCAAAGCTATTTATTGTTTCTTTTCTATATTTGTCTGTAATTTCCTTGTTATTAATCGCTTTCTCAAGTATTTTGTGCACTATTGCATTTGCTATATTCCCAATAAAAAGAATAATTAGTTTATTTCTGTTTTGGCTCATTTTTGGTATATTTCATTATTTCATTAAACGTCCAATTATAAACGTTTTTATATTTTTTAATAAATAAGTTTTTATCCAATAAATTATTTTTTATTTTTTCTACATTAATTCCAAATATACTCTTTATTTCCTTGTTTACGCTCTCTTTTGTTATTTTTTTAGATGTCAAAAAAAGTTTAATGGCTATTAAATTTCTTACTAATTTATATTTTTCTTTTCCATTTAAATAGTCAAAATTATCTATTAGTGGGTTACTTTTTAAAAGATGCAAATCCAATATTTTGTAATCTATTCTTTTTTTAGGGATTGGCTTTAATCTATATTTGGAAATACACTTGCTTAACATCATTCTCCATAAAGGATCTGTACTTAAGGATTCATTAATTGTTTTTTTATTAAAATTAATAATATGATTCTTAATTTTTAAAGAACTTTCAATCTTTTTCTCAATATTTGTAGTATCTAATTCTCCTTCAGAGATTATCAAAATATCAATATCTTCAAAATTAAATCCCAAGTCTAAAAATGAACCAGTTACAATGATATTATCATAAGAAGTAATGTCGCTTATAATTTTAAATATTTCATCAATTAACTTTAATTTTACAGGTTCAATAGAAGATATATTATAAAAATAAGGTTTTTCAATAGTTTTTTCTTGTTCTAAGGGTTTTATGATGACGTGACTTCCTATGTTAAAACCCATCCTATTTTTTGGAATATATATCTGGTCCATTTTGCTTCCCCGGCTTATTTTTGATATTATCTCCATATTACGTAATATTACGTAGTTTAGATGTTAGCTTGGTTCAAATATATTGTCTTGTTTTTCCTTAGTTTTCTTCTTCTTAATAATATTTTTTGCTTTTTATTCATCTTTAATCTTTTAGTAGCAAGCTCTGGATTATGAGAAAATTGAGAAAGTTTTATTTTTTTAATTAATTTAAAATCTCCGAACCAATCTCTGAATCCATCCCTATAATCTTCCCAGTCATCATAAAAATCATTTATGAAAAGATCATATTTAATTATATCTTTAAAAGAAATTGTTGCTCTCGGACTAACATATCCGTTATGACGTCTGTCTTTTTTAGTAACCATCTAATGCCTCCAAACATCCTAAGCACGAACAACTAATTTATTACATTCTTCATATTCTCACATTAATTTTAAGATTTTTAATGATTTTGGTTAGTTTTTAAAAAAGAAAAAATCTCCGCGCCGGCAGAGTAGAATAAAAGTGTTCGGATCTCTAAAATATTTTATCAGGATAGAGAAGTTTGAATAATTCATTTTTTTATGGATTTTTCTTGTAAAAGTTAAAAATATTATATTTTTAAGCTGTGAAATCTTTCAAAAACCTATTTTTGCAAAGTTCTCGATACTATAGTAAAAGCAGTAAATCGCAAAGTAAATTTAACATTCTATATAGACCTTCTGTATAATTTATTATTAACTTTAGAGTGGTTATAAAGAAAAGAATTATAAATATTCATTAATTAGCTTTAACTATGGAGAATTTAAAATCTGCTGTAATAGGATTGGGGCATCAAGGACTGGGGTATCATGTTCCTGCATTGAAAGATTCGCGGTTTGCGACTCTAGAGGCTATTTGTGACATAGACGGAGATAAATTAAAAGAATGGCAAGATAAATTGAAGGTTCCAGGTTTTACTAGTTATGTTGAATTATTTGATTCAATAGATTTGGATTTCATAATAGTTGCCACGCCACATGAAGAATATGGAAGGATTATCGAAGAGGCATCTAAAAGACATTTACATATATTAAAAGAAAAGCCATTTGCAAGAAATTTGGAAGAAGCCTTGTTTTTCAAAAGGTTGTGTGATGAGAACGATATTAAATTAATGACAACTTTACAAAGAAGGTTTAATCCAATATACACTACCTTTTTTCAACTTAAGGATCAGATTGGAGAGCCATTTTTTGTAGAGATTAAATACACTCTCTTCGTCGACAATCCTCATGAAGGATGGAGAGGTCAAAGAAACTCTGCTGGCGGAGGATGTATAATTGATATGGGCTACCACATGATTGATATGATTATATGGTATTTTGGCTTGCCAGATAATTTACATGCAGAATTTTCATCTAAAGCAAAACCAGGAGAGGGATATGATGCAGAAGATACTGCGTCTATTTTATTCCAATATGAAGATGGCTTACATGGATCTATGTTGTTATCTCGTTATTATCCTCCAAAGACTGAACAAATTAAGGTAATTGGAGATAGAGGTATAATAGAAGTGGATAGGGGACATATAAGGCGCCTAAGAAATAATGGAGAAGAAGCAGAGTCTCTTACTAGAAAACATTCTTGGCCTGTAGCTGCAACAAATCAAATTGATTATTTTTGTAGAGTAATCAAAGGTGAAAAAGAGAATATGGGGGATCCTGAATATCATTTACAACATGTAAGTTTTATTGATGCTTGCTATAAATCAAGGAGAGAAGGAAATTATATCAATCCAAAAAAGTTATTAGTAGATTTCGTTAAATCAAGAGGAAAAAATGAATTCTAAAAAGCTTACTCAAACAAGTGCTCTCGTAAATGTTTATACAGAATGGGCACCATTGGAAGAAGTAATAATTGGTTCTTGTGTAAACTTCAATCTAAAAGGTATTGATTCTACCTTTAGGTTTATGTATGAAAATAGAGATGGGAGATTTGCAGACAGGAATGAACCACATCAAATAGATCCAAGATATATAGAAGAAAGACAAGAAGATTTGAATAATTTGCACTCTTTGCTTGAGTCAGAAGGAATTATTGTAAGGAGACCTAAAAGAATAGAAGAGATTCAAGAGATTAAAACCCCTAATTTTACATCATATACTACTGGATGTGATTCTCCGAGGGATATGTATTTATGTGTGGGGGATACAATAATAGAAACTCCTCCAACAAATAGAAAAAGATATTTTGAACGACTCTTATTAAAAGATTTGTTTATGGAATATTTTAGAAGTGGAGCAAAATGGATTGTAGCCCCAGCATCATCTTTAGATGACTTGACTATTGATTTTTCTTTTTGGAAAGATAACGTTCAAAGAGGAATCCCCAATATTGAAGAAATTGAGAAAAACTATGATATTGCATTTGATGCTGCGAATTGTCTTAAATTCGGAAAAGATATTATGATGAATATAGGAACCAAGAACCATGAGTTAGGATTTTATTGGCTTAAAAGACATTTAGAAGGAAGATTTAGAATTCATCCAACAAGAATTTGTGATACTCATATAGATGGACACTTTGTCCCCATATCTCCAGGTAAACTTTTAGTAAATGAAGGCGCAATGTATGGTATGTATGATTTTTTACCAGAGCCATTAAAAAAATGGGACAGAATACCAATCTTAGATAAGTGCACACGATTTGATTATCCAGATGATCATTTGCAAATGGCAACAAATGTAGGGATGAGTGTAAATGTGCTTTCATTAGATGAAAGAAGAATATTGATTAGGGATAATGCAACATTAACAATAAAGGCTTTAGAAAGAGCAGGATTTGAACCAATCCCAATAAGATTGAGACATAGTGAACTTTTTGGAGGAGGCATTCATTGCACCACTGTTGATGTAAGAAGAAAAGAAAATATGGAGGATTATTTTTCTTAAATGAGACACATAGCTTTTGAAGGTATTGATGGTGCTGGAAAATCCACCCAGGTAGATGTGCAATATTCTAGGCTTCAAGATATGCAAATACCAACTTCAGTTTACAGATATAGTGAAAAGAATAATTTATGGGGAAGAATAATTAGAAAAGTATACTCTTTAGATCAACATAACAATTTGCATTTTCTTTTCAAACCAAGAATTATCCAGGAGGCATTATATGCTCTTTCTGCAAGAACAAATTTAAAATCTTGCAAAAGAAATAACACTGAACTGCTTCTTTCAGATAGGAGTATTGTTACAGCATATGCAAGTCATTTGAATTATTTCATTAATAGAACCTCCAACTACTCCTGTTCTGGTTATTTATTTAGACATTCCTCCTGAAGTAGGATTAAGACGTATAAATGATAGATATAGTAAATTCAAGGATGAGGACTTAGAATCACTTACTGAATTTAGAGATTTATACATGCATATAATGCTAGAAAAAAGGCCAAAAAGATTAAAAAATACTGAATTTGTTATGATTGATGCAACAAGATCGTTAGAAGAAGTTACTTCTGAAGCGACAGAAGTTATTGATGAATTTATGAGGTAAAAAAATGGAAAGAAAAAATTTACCATTTAGAATTAATTGTGAAGGGTATTTTTTGAATAATAAAGGAAATATTATTGCAAAAGAATCTAATGGCATTGTTTTATTTCCTGGTGGGGGAGTAGACGAAAATGAAGAAATTATTAAAGCAATGATCAGAGAAACAAAGGAAGAAACTGGTGTGATTATAAAGGATATTAGGAAATTAGGCACAATAAAAATTATTTGGGGTCCAAATTGGGCTAAAACAGAAAAACAAAAATCTAGATATACAGCCTTTCAAGGAGATGAGATGCATTTTTTTATAGGGAATATAGAACGTTTTGAAGAACCTGAAATTAAAAAAGAAGATTTTTGGAGTGGAAATAAATTAATGAATGTAAGCGATGTTATTAAAAAAATTGAGGAAAAAGCATCTTTCGATGAAGACATAAGAGAATACCGTGAAGCACAATTAAAATTTTTAAAAAGGATAATAAAAGATGAAAAGTAAACTAGCAATTAATGGAGGAGAAAAAGCAGTTAATCTTGATAGACAGCATTATGTTTGGCCACCAATTACAGAAAGAACGAGAGAAGCAGTTTTAAGACAATTAGAAGAAAGTATATCTATTTATGATAGATCTGGAATTATAGAGAGGTTAGAAGACAAATTCGCCCACTACCATGGGAAAAAACATGCCCTGTTAACTAACTCTGGAACTTCTGCATTACATTCAATGTATGTTGGTGCTAATTTAAAGGAAGGAGATGAAGTTATTTGTCCAGCATATACATTTTATGCAAGTGTAACACCTTTATTTTTTACAGGAGCTATTCCAGTTTTGGCAGATTCTAAAGATAATGGGAATATTAACCCTGAGGATATAGAAAGAAAAATTACTGGAAATACAAAAGGTATAGCTATAACACATATGTGGGGGATGCCCTGTGATATGGATGCCATAACAGAAATTGCTAGACAATATAATCTTATGTTATTTGAAGATGCCTCTCATGCACATGGTGCTGTTTACAGAGGTAGAAAAGTAGGCACGTTTGGAGATGTTTCTGCATTCAGTTTGCAAGCACAGAAAACTTTGACTGGGGGAGAAGGAGGAGTATTATTAACAGACAATGATGAAATTTTTTATAGAGCCTTGCTTCTTGGTCACTATAATAAAAGATGCAAGAATGAAATACCCGAGGATAATAAACTTCGTCAATATGCAATAACAGGAATGGGACTAAAATTAAGAATACATCCTATGGCTGCTGCTATTGCAGATGAGCAGTTCGATAATCTGGAAACAATTTTAGAAAATAGACGAAAAATAGCTAAAAGTATGATGAAAGAGTTGAGAGGTTTGCCCGGAATTGAAATCCCAAATATACCAAATGATATTGAACCCAGTTGGTATGCTTTTATTATGCAATATAAACCAGAAGAGCTTGGTAGATTGTCTATTGAAAAGTTTTATGAAGCTTTAAAAGCTGAAGGTTGTGTGGAACTAGATAGGCCCGGATCAACATGTCCATTAAATTATCATCAATTATTTCAAAATCCTGTATTATTATTCCCAGGATATAAAGATAAAGTTAGCTATAAGAGAGGAGATTTTCCTAAAGCTGAGAAATTCCATGAACATTCATTAAAATTGCCAGTTTGGCATGAATTAAAAGATAGGGATATTATTGAAAGTTATGTTAATGCATTTAAAAAAGTGATAGAAAAGTATCATGAATTGTTATAAAATGGATAAAATATTTTATAATAATTTGATGAAAGGAGCTCAAGAGGATGGAATTAATAGGTATGTTGTTGGAGCAGTAATTCAAAGAGATTCATCTGTTCTTCTATTAAAAAGACCTAAAGACGATTTTATGGGGGGGATTTATGAACTTCCAAGTGGCAGAGTCGAAGATGAAGAGTCACTTGACATAGCTCTTCATCGAGAAGTTGAGGAAGAAACTGGATTAAGAATAAGAGAAATAAAGAGATATTTGGGTCATTTTGATTATAAGTCTAAAAGTGGAAAAAAAACAAGACAATTTAATTTTATTGTGGCTGTTGGAGAACCTCTTGAGATTAAGTTACAAGAGCATGATTATTTTGTCTGGGTCGATAAAAATCAATTACAGCAATATCCAGTTACAGATAGTGTAAAACAGATATTAGGTTCTCTTTTCTAAATATTTGATCATTCACCCATCTCCTTCACAGCTTCAGCAGGATCTTTTAATTTATATAATCTTTTTCTGGAGTCTTCCAGTTGTATCATTCACACTGAGAATATCTACAACATCATCAATAATGCGCAAGGTAGTTATTGAACAGTTTTGTATGTCAAAGCGCCACATTTTTTGTAAAGGCAACCCTACTGCTCGTGCCATAAAGAAACGAATAATATTTCCATGACAAACTATCGCAACAGTATTATGCTTTAACCCTTTGATAAACTTGAACATTTTACTGGCACGTCTTTTATCACTTTTCATTCGTGTAGTATTAAGATTTTCTGTTGAACCGCCTATGATGCATGCATAAATCTCTTGCAAGTCAGGATTCTGAATAATGGGAACTTTGTTTATTTTAGCAATAGATTTCGCAGTAATAAGTGCACGGTGTTGGTTACTTGAATAAACAGCCTCAACTTGAGGAATCACCTTTGCAACGCACTCAATCTGCTTCAATCCTGCAGGAGTTACTATTTGTTCAGTACCACCAAGATTTGCTTTCGTTTGAGCATGACGCACGAGATAAATAATCATATTAACAAATATATGGAACAAAATATAAACTTAACGTTCAGATTCTTTTTTACAAAGTATAGTTATATATTATCATTTTGAAAATAGAAAATCTAATTTGTCTTCTGAACAATCACTTCTTTCATTGATGATTTCGGATTATAAAATTTAATATTTCTTGTTTATTAATCTTGTATCTGAATAAAATAAAAGTCCCCGCCGGCAGAATAGAACAAAAGTGTTCGAATCCCTATATTTTTTGCTTACAAAAATTTATATAGAATCTTAAATATAAAAAGTCTATGTATGAAATTTATCCTGCAAATAAAAGAGTTGAAAAGAAGTTAGAAGAAATAAAAAATTCTAGAAACGATGTTTTTGAAAAATTAAAAAATTTGAAAGAAAATCCAAGGGAAAATTCTGGTGCTCATCCATTGCACGGACGTTTACAAGGTAAATGGGCCTGTTGGTTAGGTTCTAATTTAAGAATTATTTACATAATAGATGATAAAAGTAAAAGAATTGATGTATTAGCTGCGGGCTCACACAAAGTATACTAAATATCTAATTTTTTGAATTTAATTCCCTTCTCAAGATTTTCTTCACTTTCTTTAATCTGCTCCATTAATTCTTCATCTTGGAGTATTTCAATAGTTTCTTTCATACCTTCATATTCTTTTCTTGAAATTATAATTACATCTTGTTTTGCCATACTTTATTTATATCTTTAGGATTTTTAATGATTTTGGTTGTGACCTACAAAAAAATAGAAAAATTAAAATTAGTTATTTATGATTTTTGCAAGCTTTTACACCATCTCATTCTGCGAAGAGCCTGAATTAATTACTAAAATCCTCTATCCTAAGAATATAAATCTCTACCATATCTTTCAAATACTTCAATGGCTAATCTGCGACCTACCTCTGAAAACCCCCTCTCAAAACTTGGTAGTGTTCCCTTAATATGTGCTGCGTTAACTCGGTCAGTCATGGATCGTGCACTAACAGGAGCATTCCGATCTACTGGCTTACCGAAGTTATCAGGATCATTACTGATAAGACCTTGCTTTACCCCCTCAATAAAAAACATTAATGATAAGAAACCGCCTTTCCAATTTTTTCTACCACTTTCTCCTTCTGAGTCTTTCATTTGATAATTTTCGTCAAGATGTTGCAAGTCTACTAAAGCTAAACCTTTATCATAGCACAGCCAGCTGTGTATTGGCTCCGTCTTTGACCCGTGATGATAAGTAGAAGTTACAAGTACAAATGGAACGCCGTTTTGTATTCCGTATTCGGCAACCCACAATCCACTTGGGGCTTCTTCTCCACCTTCTTTTTCTGGAAAGAAAACATCTGAAAGAATCCCGTCATACTTTTTTTCTTTTAACTCTCGTTTAATACCATCTAAAGTAGAAACATAATCTGCTTCTGTCCCATACTGCCGTCTATCTTCAAGTACTGCTTTAACATCCGCAAGATGTTTCGGCTGATCTTCTACTACCAGTATTTCTAATTTTTTAATCATTTTACTCTTATCAATTATGACATAGTTACAACCGCAAACTTTATAAATATTTACTACTAATTATTTTAGTAGTGATATGAATACCAACATAGAAGCCCTTAAATCGGCAGGGTTATCAGAACGAGAAGCACTTACTTATCTAGACCTCCAGCAATATGGAGAAAATCAAACTGGGAAAATTTGTGAAAGAACAAAAATACAAAGTTCCCAGATTTACACAATATTAAACAGCCTTTCAGAGAAAGGCTTAGTAAGTTTTAAGATTATCAACAACGTCAAAGTATTCCGAGCTTCTTATCCAGATTCTTTACTTGCCCTGTTTGAAGAAAAAGAAAAACAAATTGAACGAGAAAAAAAGCATTTGCTTGATTTCATCTCCAAATTGAAAGTAAAACCAATTGAATTATCAAAGTTAAGTGATTTTAAATATTATTCTGGAATTAGAGGAATAAAATCTCTCTATACAGAAATTATTAATTCTTGGAAAAGTGGAGATGAATATTATATAGCCTCTGCTCCTTTAGAATCTTTCAAAAATATTGAGGGTTTCTTGCTTGATGTTGTTCACAAAAAAAGAGTACAAGATAAAGTGAAATTAAAAATAATCATAAACAAAAATAGTGAAAAATGGGGACATGTTCGTGCCAAAATGCCTCTCACAGAAGTTAGATACTTAGATATTTCTACAAGAACTGAGTATGGAGTTTTAAACGATTATTTCTTTCTCGTTACTTATGGCAAACAACCCTATGGATTATTAATTAAAGACGAAAACTTTGCTCAAACCTATAAAGTATTCTTTGAATTATTATGGAACCAAGCGAAAAAATAAAAAGTCCCCGCCGGGGAAAACAAGCAATATATGAAGTCGCTTTTATAACCTCATTAAATAATTATCTTTATATATTTATATAAATTGTGGTTATTTTGGGGGTAGATAAAAATGCCAGATGATGTATCATTAACGACAGGAAGTGAAATCCAAACATTTGTAGAAAATACATTAAAAGAAATTTATAAGGGTGTTAAAAATTCTAAATTTATGATAGATGAACCTGTGAAATTTGAATTGGAAGTTACAGAGAAAAAGGAGTCTGGTGCTTCTGGAGGATTTAAACAATTTATTAGAATAGGTAGGAAAAAAGAAGGGGAGTCTGTCCAAAGAATTAGTTTTTCTGCTAAACCAGATAAACTATCTTTAATGGATTCAAAATGACTTATTTAACAAAGATGATTTACATATGAAAACAATTTTAGTAGACGCGATTAATACTTTTGTAATTGCAAATAAAGGTATATTTGAGGAGATGTATATTATTCTTGAAAGATATCCAAACAGAAAAATAATTCTAACAGGAGCAAATGATGAACAAATGAAGAAATTCGAATTAGATAATATGCCTTATGAAGTATTTACATTAAGACATAATCCTGAAAAAACTGATCCAAATTACTATAAAATAATGCTCAAACACTTTAATTTAAGTTCTAAAGAGGTAATTTATTTTGAACACAACAAAGAGGCTGTTAAGAGCGCCCAATTTGTAGGCATAAAAACACTTCATTATAATAAAGATAAGAGAGATTTAATTGC
Source organism: Candidatus Woesearchaeota archaeon (assembly GCA_018302125.1). GTDB lineage: Archaea > Nanobdellota > Nanobdellia > SCGC-AAA011-G17 > JACPIM01 > JAGWAC01. The sequence continues at coordinate 14,905 of JAGWAC010000027.1, forward strand.
ATTGAAGAAATTCATAGATGAAAACTTATGATGGATTATATTACTTTAATACACAGGATTTTAAATAGTGGAATTAATTTTATAGAGTTAGATAAGAAGAAAATTTATAAGTAAATAATAATTAGTTTTATTAAAAAGAGGATATTACTGGTTAAATATGAGTAAAGAAAGATTTTTAAAAGTATATGCAAATTTACCTGAACCAGAAAGAAAACAAATAATAGCTATTATAGATGACAAACCATATTCTTGGGACATAGCTTACTCTGAAATAAACGACGATACTCCACTTGGAAAGAAAATATTAAAAAAAATTGAGGATTTGGGATTGTTATGAATAAAGAGGAAATCGAAGAAGAACAAAGAAAATTAGTCTTAGCCAGATTTAAAACTTTAAATCCCGAATCTAAAATATTATTGGGTGGAAGTAAGGAAATTACTGTAAAAGAGATAATAAAAGACATAGAAAATGGCAGTGATTTTGGTAAAAAAGTTGTACAAGTGCAAATGAAAATGATTCAGGTTCTATCAACAGGAGTATAATTTATGTCTAAAAGACTTCTTATAACTAGACCAAACCACGATGTTAGCACTTCTTATTTATACGATTTCTCTAAAAATATTGTTGAAACAGTAAAAGCAACACAAGATATTAAAAGTACTGTTCTTGATGGAATTCAAGCCAACAGAAATAGTACAGAAAAAGCACTTAATAAATTAAATCCAGGATTAGTTTTTTTAAATGGTCACGGGAATAAAAAAAATGTAATGGGGCATAATGATGAGATAATTTTGGATGAAAAAAATGTTACGCTTACAAAAGACAAAATTATTTATGCTTTATCTTGTGATTCTTTAGAAGAATTAGGATCTCTTGCTATTGATAAGGGTGCAAAGGCATATATTGGTTATAGAGCCCGCTTTATGATTATCCGTGATCCAACTAGGTCTGCTTCACCCAGCAAAGATAAAAATGCATTGCCTTTTAAGAGAGCTTGTTCAACTCTAATCGACGCATTAGTATTTGGAAATACTGTAGAAAAGTCTATCGAGCTTACAAAAAAAGAGTATATTCATTCAATAAAATCTTACGGTAACAGTGAAGATGATCCTTATGGGGATGTTCCTTTAATAAGATTTGCTCTCGCGTGGGATCATGAAT
>JAGWAC010000015.1 GCA_018302125.1 Candidatus Woesearchaeota archaeon
CTAGTAATTTAACTAGTCTTAGTTCTCCTGGGGAGAACTCTCTTTGCAACTGATTTTACCTTGTCTATGAAAAGGTTTATATTTTCTACAATTGTATTCCAGTATTCCATCTAAATAGCATATTTTCACCTCTTTTTAAATTAAAACCCTTGTAAACAAAATCTTCTCTTTCTTTTATTAATTGAAGGATTGATTTTGCTTTTTCCTTGTCCAGAATTATTTTAATTATTTGGGTAATTAAAGAGATTTTCTAATTTCTAAATAAGCGCAGGGCAGGATTCGAACCTGCGAATAACCGCTAACTTCCGAAGAGTCTGCAGGTTGGACTAATCTTTTTGATTATCGATCCCGTTAACCGCTCCGGAACCTGCGCAATAGAATAAAGAATTAATTAATAGCTTTTAAAAGTTTCTTTCTCTCTTCAAAAGTAATTTTGGGTATATAAAAACCTAATTTTTTCCATAGATCATATTTAGTTATAGTAGCTAGATTACTAAAGCCTATTTCTTTAACCCATTTTTCAAGCATAATTTCACCACTTAAATAAATTTTATAATCTTTATATTTGGTTTTCATTATATTCATATTAAAATCTTGTTTTTTTAGAATATTTAAGATTTGAAATGCTAAAGCTTGGCTTGATGTTCTAAATTCAATTCTTGGATAGGTTGGATATTTATTTTTTTTACTTTTTGAGAAATATAAAGAACCATCCGCCTCAAAGATACCCCTTAAAATATCTTTTAATTCTTTCCAAGTATTAAATTTCTCAGGTATTTTTATTAAAAATGTTTTCTTTCCAAATGGGAGATCTAATTTATTAATAAGATATTCTACAAAAGACTTATAATTTAAATGCATTTGTAAGAATTGACCTGTTTCTCTTTTTCTCAAAGATATTATCGGTTTTTTACCAGTTAAATTATATAAAAAATGACTAATTTTTTCAAAAAACTCTGTATCGTCTAAAACATCACCTGTAATTTCAAGAAAATAATATCTTTTCTTTTTATTATAAGCTATATAACCATCACCTATTATCAAACCAATTAATTCATAAATATTCATCTATTAATTAAGATATTTTCAAATTTAATTCTTTTTTTACACTTGAAAGTAGCCCAGGATTTTTCCGGATTTTTCGGAAAGTTTTTATTAAAAATATGCTGGTCTGCCAGGATTTGAACCTGGGACCCTTTGCTTAGAAGGCAAATGCGCTATCTGGTTTTTTCCTATGTCTAGGCTGCGCTACAGGCCCTTAATAAAAGGGGATTATTTTCCCTTTAAATTCCTTTCTTTAAGATAAAAAGATTATTAAATTCTAAATTATAGATTAAAATTAATGTTAGAGGTGATTAATTTTATCTTAGTTGGAGTTCTGGGTGGATTTGTCAGGGCTTTATATGGTCTAATGAAAGCTGTAAACAGAAAGGATAAAATAAGCTTGGGATATTTTTTACTTACCATTATTACTGCAGGAATTATTGGGGGGATTTTGGGAAGCGTCTTCACTATTGACTACAAGATTGCAGCTTTAGCTGGATATGCTGGAACTGATATTCTGGAAAATATCTTCAAGGCAACTTTAGAAGGAAGTGTTTTCATAAAATGAGCGAATTAACAACAGCAATTTTATTCGGAATTTTGGGTGGAGTAGCGAGGTTTTTAGTAGATTTAATAAAAACATATCAGCTAAAAAAGAAAATTGATTTTAGGAGATTTGGATTTTATATAATTTTACTAATTTCATTTGGGGCTTTTTCTGGAATAATTTTTGGATTTGCAAAGCAGCTTAGTTTTTTGGGTGGGTATGCTGGGATGGATTTAATTGACGGATATTATAAACATTTTAAAAGAAAGAAATTTAAAATAAGGCTTGATTTTACTAAATACTAATCCTTTTTAAAAAAAAGCTTAACCAAAAAAATAAGATAATAATTTATCCAATCTTTTCTCTTTTTCTAATATAGAAAATTATTTAATTAAGGTAATAAAGTAAATTTTATGGAATTTTCAGGTTTTCAATGTAGAATTTGTGGGGGGAGATTAGTTCCAAGATTAAATGAACTGGTATGCAGCAATTGTAATTTTGTGCAACATCCTGTAAAAGAAACTGACTTTGATATTAGCTGCGAGATTTTAAAGAAAAAAATAGAAACTAAAGAAGCCATAATTCTTTTAGATGTTAGAGAGAGGTGGGAATTTAGCATGGTTAATTTGCCTAATTCTGTTTTAATACCAATGAGAGAATTGGAAAATGGAGTTTCTAAATTAGACAAAAACAAATTAATTATTGTGCTTTGCCATACAGGAGAGAGGAGCAACTATGCTGCAAGATATTTGCTTCAAAATGGATTTAATAATGTAAAAAATTTAAAGGGGGGGATTAATGCATGGGCAACAAGAATTGATCCTTCTATGAAAATATATTAAGATGAATAAAGCAACTTTTAACTGGGCAATTTTGTTGATTTATTTGTTTTTAATATTTTATTTTTCTTCTCTGCCTAAAATAGAAGTTTTGGAGAAAGCACCAGAATTTTATTTAAGAGACAAGGTATTGCACGTAGTTGAATATGGCTTTTTGGGATTTTTAAGTTATAATGCTTTTAAACATAATAAATTTCTGAACAAGAAAATATTTTTTTATGCTGTAATGTTTGCAACAATTTACGGCATTACAGATGAAATACACCAGTTGTTTATCCCAAATAGAATTTTCAGTTTAATTGATATTACTGCAGATTTTTTGGGAAGCTCATTAATATTATTCAAGAAATTAATTAAGTAGAATTGTATTTAGAACTTATAAAATTTATTATTTTTTGGATTTTCTTTTCTCATAAGTCAAGAAAAAAACAAGAGCCAATAATCCAATGAAGATTACAAAATTTAATCCTGGATTTACTGAAGATGTATCAGCTACTGAATAGGTATTCACTGAAGGATTTTGATAAAACAACGCAAAAAATATTGCAACCATCACTAAAACAAAAGTCCATTTTGCAACTTGCAGATTTATTTGAGATTGAGGTAAAGATTTTTGCAGATTGTTTTGAGAGTTTACTTTTTTTAATGAATATGGATTTAGCTTAGGAACTTTACTTACAGAAAAACTCTTCTTTACCCCTCTTTTTTTCATATCCGATATTATCTTTAGAGATATATAAATTTTTTGTTAGAAAACTTTCATAAAAACTGAAAAATTTTTCTTAATTTCGAAATCTTTCCGATTTTTTATCACTCAATGGTGCTAAAGTATACAAAACTTTAAAAATAGTTCTTGGAATTTTCAATTTAGGACTTTTTGAAAAAAGTTCACATGCATGTCAAGAAAAATCTGGGGGTGAGAGGATGAGAAAATTAATTCTTTGGCTGGTGTTTTTGTTTTTAATTAAAATAGCATCAGCAGATATAGTTTTAACAGAAGTCATGTACAATCCAACACAGGCAAGTGATACAGATTTAGAGTGGATTGAAATATACAATAATGGGACAGAAAGTGTTGACTTAAGCTCATGGAAAATAGATGGAAATAATTTTGAAGATTTTCTAATATTGTCTGGGGAGTTTGTTGTCATAGCAAGGGAATTAGTTGATGGAACTGACACTGATTTGGACAGTTTTGAAAGTGTTTATGGAAATGGAGACAGCATATGGAATTCAAGTGATGAGAATTTCAGGGCTTTTGACGGCGACTTTAGTTTAACTGATATTGATTTAGTGAATTTAACTGACGGCGTTTATTTTGAAGTCTTAGAATATAACTCAAGTTTTGGCGGTAATGGAAATGGATTCAGCATTGAGAAAATTGATGTTAACAAAGAAAACACATTTGACAACTGGAAAGAAAGCAGCATTTCTGGGGGAAGCCCTGGATGGGGAAATGTTGTGAAAGAAGGAGCAAGCGTTCTGAGTGTTGATGTAGAAATAACTGGAACAAAACCTTTATTGAGTTTAATCAACATTACAGATGACAGCAATGACAATGGAGTGCAAATAAGACCTAAATTAAACAGCAACAAAAGCATTGTTGTTAATGTTCTTGTAAATTCAAGCCTGGGAATTGGAAATGTTTCAAAATTAACTGGCGAATTAAATGGAAATCTAGTTGAATTTACCAGGGCTTATGATCTTGACAGTGTCTCAGGAATATTTAATGGAAATTTAGAAATAGAATACTTTAAACTTCCTGGAAATTACACACTAAATATAAGCGCTGTTGACAAATTCAATGAAACTAATGAACTTTTAGTTGATTTTGAGTATTTGAGTTTACTGGCAATTTCTCTGGACAAAGGTTCAATAAATTTTGGAAAGATAGAGCCTGGAAAAGTTTCAGGAACACAAAATATCAAAATAGTTAATCTGGGAAATTTAGATGTTGACTTGGAGATTTACAGCAGTAATTTAGAAAGCGGACAGAACAAAATAAATGCAAGCAACCTAGAATATGAAAATGAAGGACTTTGGAAAAGCCTAGATTACAGACCAAGATTGTTTGAATTTAATTTAACAACAGGGAATGATCCAGGCAAGAATTTAGCATTTAAGTTAAATGTACCAGCATCAACAAAACCAAGTGTTTATGCGGGTTCTGTCAGCATAGTCGGTGTGCAAAGATGAAAATAATTTATTTTTTCTTTTTTATTTTAATTTTAAACAATGTTTATGGATTTGGAGTCAGCCCTGGAAAATTTAATATTGAAATTAATAATGGGGAAGAAATTGAGAAAGAATTTTTTATTTACAATAATGAAAATGAATTGAAAAAATTTAACATAAGCAGCTCTGGATTTTTTAATTTTACAGATTTTATTTTAGAAGTAAAAGAAAATAATGAGAAAGAAGTTAAGTTCTTAGTAAAGATTCCTTATGAGACTTTAGAAGGAAACTATGTTGGAATGATTTATATTAATGAATTAAACAAAGAAGAAGGGGGTGTTAATTTAGATACTTTATTGGGAATAAAATTTGAGTTTTTTGTTAACAGCGACTATACAGAATTAAATGAAAATAAATTTGAACAAAAACTGGAATTTAAGGAAATAAATCAAGAAGATAAATTAAAAACTGAATTAGAAGAAGAATTTGGTTTTGAGATAATTTTGTTTTATGCTTTAATTGTTTTTGTTATTTTATTAGGAGTTTATAAAATCTATAAAAATAGACAATCTGTCTAAAATAATAGAAATATATATAAGGAAGAAACTATGTTAGAACTATCAGAAGGCCATACTGAAGAAAAAAATTGCCTTAGATGGATTAAAGATTTGTCGCCAGAAAAACATAAATTAGTGTTAAAAGAGTGGCAAGAATGCATCAAAGAAAGTTTGATTTTAAAAGAAATTAAAACAGAGAATTTCATGTAAGTATTAATCCGAAAAAATAAAAGAAATACATGAAATTATAGATTAAAATGGAACCAAAATGGGGAGACTTTTGTGAAATATTTGGAGTAAATCCAAGAAATAGAATTTTAGAGCATTTCTTAGAAATGAGAAGTTTAGATTTTAGTATTGGTGATGTTGCACGGGAAACAGGATTAAATAGAGCTACAACTTATAATGTAATGGAAGAGTTGATTAAGGAAAAATTTGTTATAACTACAAGAAAGTTAAGCAGAATACAATTATACAAATTAAATAAAGAAAAACATGAAGTAAAAATTTTATTAAAGGCTTTTAGTATGGTTTTAAAGAAGATTTTAGATGAATATGAAGAAAAAGAAAATATTTATGCTTAAAAATAAATTAAGAAAAACTTTCAGGAAGCACATTTACAATTCGACTGCGTATGAGTGCATTAAAGTTTTGAAGAAAATGCAATTTAGAAAACAAGCTGTAATAATCTTGCTAAAGAAGTTTAGTTTTTATTAAATAAACATAATTAATTAATAATTTATGAAAATGCATTATTTATATTTATTTTGACATAAATATGGAGAAACAGATATAAAGAGAGGAAATTTATTTTTTTATATGGTATTAACATTAAAAGAGTATACAGCAATAGGAGAAAGAGGACTTTATGTTAGTTCTAGAAGAGAATGGAGAAGAATAAGTCCAAAAGAGGCTGCAAATGTTAATAGAATGATTAGTTTAAAGAAGTATAGAATTCCTAGTGAAGATGAGGTTGTAGATTTAATTGTAGGAAAAGCGTATGAGCTAAAGAGAAATCCAAATAAAGAGGAAAAAGAAGGGAGTTTAGAGAGTGAATTAAAAAAATTAAATAGTATACAAGAAGGAATTCTAGAAGATATAAGGAATAGAAATGCAGAGAGAATAATATTTATTAGGCAAAATACAATAGCTCCTGATGTAAAAGATGGTGAAAGAAAAGAAACTATTATGATAAGATATGTTGTTTTACCTTATCAAATTGCAGATCAAATAAAAGAAGCAGATGGAAATATAAATGAAGAAAAAGTATTTATGGATGAAAAACTAAAAAAACTTGGGTTAGGACATAGAGGGTATTTAAATCTTTTATTAGTTAAAGGCCTTATTCCTAGCAGAAAAGTTATGAGAACTTTAATAGGCTGCAAGGCCCCAATTTCAAAATATCATGAGATAAATGGCAAAGATTTCTTAATTGATGAAGTTAAGGGCATTATAGATACTTTATATGATTCTGTTCCTACTAGGGATAAAATTAGAGAAATAAGAGATACTTCAGAAGCACATCTAGAATATTTAGCTAAAGAGCCTATTCAGAGAATAATAGCAATTGAAATGGACAAAAAAGGACATAGTAAGGGAATGCCTGGAAATATGCAATTTATGCCTATTAATATACCTAATTAATTTTTTTGTGTTTTATTTCTTCTAAGAATCTTCTGGCTGTTTTTGGAACAAATTCTGGCTGAGTCTTAAATATTAAGGCTGTCTTTTTCAATAATTCCTGGTCTGATCCTTGTTCTTTTTTAGCTGAAGTCAAGGCAAAATCTTCAATTGAAAACTTTCCTTTTTTAATAACATTTTTCCATTTATTAAAAAGTTCTTCTGCTCTTCCAGGAACCTCTTCTTTAGAACAATTTAATGTTGAAGCAACTTCTTCCAGCAAAGTAGATTCTTTACTTAACTCTAACAATGCTGCTTTTCCTGATTTAAATTCTATTCTTACTATGCTGTCAGAAATCTTATTTGATTTTATTATTTTAATCTGGCCTGCTTCTTCTGTGTTATCTAAATGAGTTCCACCACAAGCTTCAACATCTATGCTCTCTATATTTACTATCCTCAGATTCTTGCCTATTGGAACACCGCCTTGATAGATTAACATACCATATTTTTTTTCTGCTTCTGTTCTTGGAATAAAAGATTTTATTACTTTGATTTTTTTATTTACAATTTCATTTGCCATTTCTTCTATTTTCTTTATTTCTTCTGAAGACAAAGCATCATAATGAGTAATGTCAATTCTTGCCTTGTCTACATCTTTAAATGCACTTGCCTGATTTACGTGAGAACCCAAGACAAATTTAGCTGCTGCATTTAATATGTGTGTAGTTGTATGATGCTGCATTAGTTGATATCTTCTATCCCAATTTATTTTGCCTTTTACAATTGAATTTACTTTAAAATTTGGCTTTTTATTTAATTTATGAACAATAACATTATTTTGCTTGAAAACATCAATAATCTCATTATCATTTAAATAACCTATATCATGCAATTGCCCTCCTGATGTGCCATAAAAACAAGTTTTGTCTAAAATTACATTATTTTCAATAATCTTCAAGACTTTAGCTTCAAATTCTGTCTGCTTTTCATTTTTGTAAAACAACAAATCTGTTTCTGGAATTTCATCTAAATTTAATTTTTCTTCTTTTTTTGTTGCGTGAACTTGTTCTTTTTTTTCATGTAATTCAGAGACTTTGGCATAGAAATTATCTGGAATTTTAATTTGCTTCCCTATATTCAAGAATTCTTCTTTTATTATTTCTGGAGGAATTCCATCAGAATCATATAATTTAATTAAATCATTTTGAGTTATATCTTTTGTTATTAATTTTGCAACTATTTGTTTTGATTTCTGCTTTGTTGCTTCATATTTGTTTTTTTCAACTTTCAGTATTTTTTCAACCTGCCATAGATTTTCAGACAATTCTTGATATAATGGCTTAAGATAAGAAGCATGGATCCCTAATATTTTATTTATATCTATATCCCATTTATATTTATCCATAAAACTAAAACACCTTCTAGCCAGAATTCTTAAATTATACCCGCCGCCAACATTTGAAGGCAAAGCAGAATCTGAGATTGCAACCAACAAAGCCCTTAAGTGCTCTGCTATAGAATAAAGAGCAGCCAAAGGCAATATTTGATTTTTTAATTCTTCAGAATCTATATTTAATTTTTTACCAATAAATTTCCATGAATTTTCTATATTTCCAACTTCATCTGCATTCAAAAAGGAAGAATAAGGCAAGAATTCTCTTATTAAATTTGAATTTATCTTTATTCCTGTTTGTTTTTTTAAATAATCTAATACTGTTGGGAAGGTTACATCATAAGCTGTTGATGCACCTTGTGTAAACCAAGCTGCTCTTTCCTGGCCTTGACCCATATCAAGAACTTTTATTTTCAATTCTTTTATTTTCTCATTTTCAATTGAATACTGCATGTAAACTTGATTACTTATTTCAAGGCCTCTTGAAAAAAACTCCAAAGAATTTCCAAGATTTCCACCGCCAATCCAGGCATCTTCATGAATAGTCAAATCTGTATTTAAAATTCCCATTCCTTTATTTATCCATGTAAAATGATCCTGCAAATATTTATCTTTATTATAATATTTTGGCTTTACAAAAGCATGCTGGCCCATCATGCAAAAATTCGAGAAGTGAGCACCTGTTATTCCCACATTATCTATATCATTAAATCTCAAACATAATTGTGGAATTACCAATGGGTTTGCAGGTGGTTCAATTTCGCCTGAAACTACAAATGGTTGGAATGCTGCAATTGATGCTATTGTATACTCTGTTGTAGGATTCCATTTTGCTACTATCGGGTATCTTTTAATTGGAGTATAACCTAGATCTTGATGAATTTTAGAGAATTTTTTCCATGTCCCAATATAGTCTAACTTATTTTTTGCTGGAGAATTTCCTATAAATCTAAAACCACCTGAACAAGAAGGATCTCCGCATACTTCCTGTTTTTCTATTGACCAAAAAAAATTTTTGCATTTCTTGCATTGCTGTCTTTGGAATTTTAAATCTTTTAAAGTTTTTATTGGAAAATATTTTTCAGGATATTTAGTTATTTTTTTCTTAAAATTCTGTTTTATTTCTTTTTCTGATAACATATAAAATTTAAAAAGAAAAGATATTAAATAGATATCGTTTTTATTAGTTTTTATGGCTAAAAAACTAGAGACTGCCACTTTCGGGACCGGATGTTTTTGGGGTATAGAAGAAAGTTTCAGGACAGTTAAAGGTGTAATTGAAACTGAGGCTGGATATTCTGGAGGAAAACTAAAAAATCCAAGCTATGAGGATGTTTGTTCTGGAGAGACAGGATATATAGAAGTCGTAAAAATAAAGTTTGATACTTCTATTACTTTTTATGAAGAATTAGTTAATATTTTCTGGGATATTCATGAACCAACAAGCATTGACAGACAAGGGCCAGATATTGGGGAACAGTATAGAAGCGTAATATTTTATCATAATAATAAACAAAGAGAAACAGCTGAAAAATCGAAAAAAGACTTAGAGAGAGATGGTTTTATTATTGCAACTAAAATTTTGCCTGCCAAAGAATTCTATAGGGCAGAAGAATATCACCAGAAATATTTGTATAAAAGAGGGATTAAAGTTTGCCATTCGTAAAATTTAAATAATTGACTTTTTACATTTTTTTTATTCACATTGGAGGTTTACAGAAATGATAAATAAGTATTGGAGCAAAAATCATCAAGGAGAATGGATAGACCAAACACCTGATATTCCTGCAAAAATAAATTTTAATGGAAAATTTGCAGTTTCAACAAGAAGATATGGTGCAGAAGCAGATTTAGGAAGATCTTTATATGAAACAACCAGAAGAGAATCTGGAGTAGTCGGGGTTTTAAAAGCAGCAAAAGATTTTCATCCAGAATTTTTAGCTGAAAATTTCTTACCTTTAGCAGACAAAATAGAATTTGGCAGAGTGAGAATTCTTCCTAAAGACCAGAAATTTGATGATGATGTGTTTTTTGAGTATTCAGTTGAAAGAGGAGGATCACAAATATATGTTTGCAGAGTTGTTGCAGGAAAGAAAACAAAAAACAAAAATTTATTAAAAACATTAGCAGAGATTGACAGAAGAAGAAATTAAAATTTTAAAGAATTTAATTTCTTTTCAATTTCTTCCAAATCCATTGTCAACTGGTCTTTCTTTTCATTAATTATTTTTTCTTCTTTTTGCTTCTTATTTAAATTTAATTTTTGTTCTGCTGTTTCTGGTTTTTTGTCATACCAGTCTACGCTTGAAAACTGCAAAGAATCAGATAAAGACTTTATTTCTGATAACAATAATTTTAACTTAAAATTTTCCTTCTTTTTTTGCTTAAGAATAAAATTTACCCCGTCAAAATCTTTCAATAATTGAGTTGAGACTTTTGCTGCTTCCAACATGTCTGTTCTTAATGCAGTTTCATTTGGAAGTCTTACAAATACTTCCCCTGAATTATTTTTTGGATTGGGCATTTTAAGCTTCAAACAAATCCTTGTCTATTTTAAGAAGTTTCTGTCTTATTTCATTCAAAGAATTTTGCCAGTCTTCTAATTCACGCTCTTCATCTTGTCTTAATTTTGTCAAATTCTTTAATAATTCATCTGCTTCTTCTAATTTTGACTTTATAGAATCCAAAGTTTTCATTGACTCCCTATATTTGTCAATTTTTACAAAAACCGGCTTTTCTTCTCTTCTTTCTAGTGTTAATGGTGATTTTCTTTGTGGAATCTCATTATCAAATCCAAAATCATCTTTAAATGAAGGTTTAATCACTTTTTTTCCAAAAAAATCTGAGGTAGCTGAAGATTTTGCAAAATCTGGCTTTGCTAGAGGTAGATCTACTTTATTTTCATGCAATTGTTCATCATAAAAAGGCAAATTATCACCAGGCAATTTTGGAAATTCTGGCAATGGAAGAAGTTTATTATCCTCTTTTTTCTTTCTGCTAAATAAACCCATTAAATATTCACCCTAAATAAGAAAATTTTTTATATTTATTAATACTTTCTTATTATTTTAGAGTAGTTATAGTTATATTGAATAAATTTTTATAATTAGAAATAATTTTTATTAGTAAAATGGAAGTTTTAGCAGAAAAAGAAGCAGAAGAATTTCTTGAAAACAAGGGTTTTCCTGTTGCAAAAAGGGTTTTTGCTTCTAATTATAAAGATTGCTTGAAAGCAGCTAAAAAAATTGGTTTTCCCATTGCCTTGAAAATTGTTTCTAAAAAAATTTTGCATAAGTCTGATGTTCATGGAGTAAAATTAGATATTAAAAACAATGAAGAATTGAAAAAAGCATTTGATGAACTTAAAAAAATAAAATATTTTGAGGGTGTTTTAGTTCAGGAATATTTAGATGGGAGATTTATTATAACTGGATTGAAAAAAGATCCAACTTTTGGACATGTGATTGCATTTGGAGTTGGAGGAATTTTTACTGAGATTATTAAGGATGTAGTTTTTAGAGTTTGCCCAATTTCTAAAAAAGACGCTATTGAAATGATTAAAGAAATAAAGGCTTATAAAATTTTAGAAGGAACAAGAGGAGAGAAGCCAGTTAATTTTTATTCTTTGTTGAGAGTTTTATTAGCTCTTTCTGAATTGTCCAAGAAATACGAGAATATTGAGGAACTGGATATTAATCCTTTGATTGTAAATGAAAAAAATGCAAAAATAGTTGATGCCAGAATTGTATTTACTTAAAATCCTTTGAAAAGGAGTTTACGGAAAAATATAAAAACACTTTAGCAAAAAATAATTGCAATATTTACGAAAATTTTATCATAAGAAATATAAAGAAATCTGCATTATTAATTTCTATGAAATATAAACTTAATTTTCGGAATTATGTATTTTATTTATTGTTATTAGTTATTCTTATATTGCTTATTCTCAAAAGTTTTGGTATTATATAGAGGTGATATCACTCTTAGGAAGTATTATATATTTATAGAAATTAGAGCTTATTTATGTTAAAAATAGATTTACATACCCATTGCAATGAAGATCCGGTTGATATCTGGATTAAGCATTCTCCAAAAGAATTAATAGACCATGCATCTAATTTGGGTTTTGATGTTATATCTATTACATGCCATAATAAAGTAGTTTATTCTGAAAATTTGCAAGAATATGCCAATGGAAAAGAAATTTTATTAATTCCAGGGGCTGAAAAAGACATTGAAGGAAGGCATGTCTTGTTATATAATTTTACACAAGAAGAAATAGACCAAATCAACAATTTTGAAGATTTAAGGAGAATAAAAAAAGCACATCATTTGGTTATTGCTCCACATCCATTTTATATTTATTTGAATCCATTAAGGCCAAGACAAATCTCATTATTTTCAAAACTAGAAAAGAACATTGATTTATTTGATGGAATTGAATTTTGTCATCTATATACAAAAAGAGTAAATGGTTCTAATAAAAAAGCAGAATTAATTGCAAAAAAACATAACTTACCTTTAATTGCTGGATCTGACGTGCATAATTTAGAACACATGGGGACAAATTTTTCTTTTGTTGATTGCGAAAAAAATATTAATTCAATATTAACATCTATAAAAGAAAAAAACATAGCTATATATTCAAGACCGAGAGATACTTCTGAATTAAAGAATATCATAATTTTTTTCACAACTAGTTCTTTAAAACAAAAAATATTTAATAGGTAAGATTTTGAAATTTTAAGATGGCTTTTATATCTTTATTAGAAATTTTGTATTTGATTATTCTGACTATTATAATTGGGTATATTTTCTCTGGATTTATCAGAAGACCTGCTACTGAACATGAAATTTATGAAAAAATATTTAACTGGGGAGATTTTAAAACCTCAATTATTGTTGCTGCTCCTGCTGTTATTTTGCATGAATTAGGACATAAGTTTAGTGCAATTTTATTTGGTTTAGATGCTGTACTGCATATTTTTTGGGAGGGCTTGGGATTAGCTATTTTTTTAAAATTAATTAATTCGCCTTTTTTGATTATTGCTCCTGCTTATGTTTCTATTTCTGGACAGGCAACTGCTTTTCAAGGATTTATAACCGCTTTTTCAGGACCTTTAGTTAATTTAATTTTATTTTTAGGAGCCTGGATAGCTACAGAAAGAATAAGGTTAACAAGAAACCAGGCAATAATTCTGTATTTAACCAAGCAGATTAATTTATTATTATTTATTTTTAATATGATACCAATTCCGCCTTTGGATGGATTCAAAGTTTTTACAAGCTTATTTAGAATTATTTTCTAGATTTTTTAACTTTCTTTTGATTATCTGATTTCTTATTTTCTGGTTTTTTCTTTATTAGTATTTGTTTTGTTTTTTGTTTTAATCTTTCCAATCTCTTTTTTTTCTTTAATTTTCTTTCTTTCTCCTTTTCCCTTTCTTTTTCCAGTTTTCTTTCCTGCATTTTTTGAACTTTCTCTTCAGATTCTTTTAGTTCTTTTAATTCATTTTCTATTGTTGTTATTTCTTTCTGGATTTTTTCAACATTTTTTTTGCTTTCTTCTTTAACCAGAATTTTGCCACATTCAGGACACTTAAACTGATATTCCATGACATTTACTGAATCAAATCTTACACAACTAGAAGGGCAGACAAAATAAAGCTCATTAGATTCTTTTTCTAATCTTTTTCTAAGAATATTTATCTTATTATTTTTCATTGAAACTGCCAATTCTTTTGCAAGCTTCAAGTTGAATGTCCAGAAATAAATATACCATCCCTTTGTCTTGTCTTTTTGTCTTGTGAAATCAACTAAATTATAGCTATTTAACCTGTAAAGCATATTTCTTACCTGGTTTACAGATAATTTCAGTTTTCCAGCTATTTTAAATTCAGAAACATCTGTCTTGTTCTTTATCAAATTAACAAGAGGAACAACTTCTTTTCCAGTTATTTCAAGAATTAAATCATCTATTAATTTGTCAACAATATTCATGGATTTTTTAAAACAAAAGCCGAATATATAAAAAGGTTTGTATTATTATAATTTTTTATTTATTACTAAGAGATAATTAAAAAAACTAATGTTTTTTATATTAGAAAGCATTTTTAAATTATAGATTATTGAATTATTAAGAGGTGAATCACATTTTTAGGATTTTAGCGATAATACTACTGTTAATTCCCTTTGCATCTGCCCAAGAGAATTTTAATGAATATCAAGACTTAAATTTAATTCTTTATTTAGGAAGCAACATAAGCATAAAGGAAACTGGCAATGATCCTAAAATAGACTATATAATTACTGATGTCTTGCTTTTTCCAAGAGATGAAGAAAGATTAAAGATCTTAGAGATGGATGCTTTCGCTGAACCAAATGCCTCTATAAGCCTGAATCACAAGGCTACATTTAGGTGGGACAAGGTAAAAGAAAAATATCTCAGATTCGGAATTAAATCAAAATTAAATGTAAAGAATGACATAGCAAAAATAAAGACAAAGGTTGATTTTCCCCTGAAAGATCCTGTTTTTAAGGAATATTTAGAATTTACAAAATTTATTGATATTGATGAAGACATTTATACAAAGGCACATGAATTAGTTGAAGGAGAAGATGATCTTTATTTTGCTGTATTCAAGATTGCTGAATGGACAAGAAACAATATAAAATATGACTTAAGCACAATGACTGAAAAAGCTATACAAAAGTCTACTTGGGTCTTTAAAAATAAAGTCGGAGTATGTGACGAGCTTACAAATTTATTTATTTCTATGCTAAGATCTGTAGGTATTCCTGCAAGATTTGTTTCTGGAACTGTCTACAACAATGTGATTAATAACTGGGGCGGACATGGATGGGCAGAAGTTTATTTTCCCAACTATGGGTGGGTTCCTTTTGACGTTACATTTGGACAATATGGTTGGGTTGATGCTTCTCATCTAAAATTGTCAGATACTGCTGATTCTGGAGAAAGTTCCCTAGAATACAACTGGAGATCAAGAGATATTGACTTAATTATAGAAGATGTTACATTAAATACTTCTTTAGAAAAAGCTGGAGATAAAATTAAAAACATTATTGAGTTAGAGATTAACACATTAGAAAATGATAGATTTGGCTTTGGAAGCTATGTTCCTATTGAAGTTAAAATAACAAACCTAAGAGACCATTATTTAAGCACCAGCATTATTTTAACAAAAGCACCAAAATTAATTGAAAAAAATACAAAAATCATATTATTAAAACCAAAAGAAACAAAGAGCATTTATTTTACAGCGCAAGTTCAAGATGATTTAAATGAAGATTTTGAATACAGCGCAAGTTTAGAAGCAAAGGACAGTTTTGGAAACCTGGCATCTTCGAATATTTTCCTAGGTGGAGATTATGAAATATTAAGTTTAAAAGAAATAAATGAAAAAATCAAAAATTTAGCAAAAAGAGAAACAAAAATAATTTCAACTTCCTTAAATTTAGAATGCCAAACTGAAAAAGAAAGATATTATTCTGATGAAGAAATAAACATTGAATGCAAAATAAAAAACAATGGCAATGTTTTATTAAAAAATATCAATACTTGTTTAAAAAATAAATGCAACTTAATTGATTTAAGAATTGGCGAAGAAGAGATTATTAATTTTGTTTCAAATAATGCAAAGGAAATTGAAATAATAACTGAAACTGATCAAATAATAAGGAGGGAAAAATTAGATGTTGAGATTATTCAAGTTCCAGATTTATTTGTTTCTGGCATTACCCGCCAAAATGTAAATTATATTGAAGAGATAGATTTTGGATTTACTTTAAATTCTAATTTTAAGGCTTATAATATCAATATAAAAGTAAACAAGAGAAATATTGATATAAAAGATCTTGAAGGGAGCAAAGATATTATACTGAAATTGAAGGGAAAGAATTTGGTTAATGGCTTGAACATCAAAGCAGTTTATTATGATATAATTGGAAACAAATATGAAAAAGACTTTAGTTTTGAAATAAAAGTTGAAGAACTGCCTTGGTATATCAAACTACTGAAGATAATTACTTTTTCTGATTAAATTTTCTGACAAGTTTTTAGAAAAAGTTTAAGCAAAAACGATTGAAAGATTTTTACTGGTTTAAAATTCTGAAAAATCGAAAATATTTCGAAAAATTCTGAGTAATTATTATTAAGAATTAAACACTTTTTAGAAAAGAGTATAAGGTAAATAAAAAATAAATGGGAAAAGGAGCTGCAATTTAAATGGATAAAACAATCGCCCTACTAACAATAAGATGCGGGTTCGAGTCTCGTCGACGGCTCACAATAGCTAAAAGCTATCAAAAGTGAATTAGCCTTTAGAATTTATAATTTTTTTTTGGAAAATAAGTTTAAATAGAACTGAATTTTATTTTTTTAAATGTACAAATATATCATCTTTGATTTTGACGGCACTATTGCAGATACTTTAGATGCTGGGCTTCCTATTTACAATGAAATGGCAAGAAAGCATGGATTTAAAGAAATAAGAAACTTAGAAGGATTAAGAAGCATAACCTTAAGAGAATTTATCAAGAGACATAAAATTTCTAGATTAAGATTTCTCTTTTATTTAAGAGAATTGTTAAAGAGATTAAACAAAGACATGAACATAGTAAAGCCATATAAAGGAATGGATAATGTAATAAAGAAATTAAACAAAAGATATAAATTAGGAATTGTTTCTGCAAATTCAAAAGAAAATATTCTAAAATTTTTGGAATTAAATGACCTGAAGTATTGTTTTGATTTTGTTTATAATTATCAATTATTTTTAGGAAAATCACAAGCATTTAAGAAGATAATAAAAGGGAAAAAATTGAGCAAAGATGACATAATATATATTGGGGATGAGGATAGTGATATTATTGCTGCAAAAAAAGCTGGAATAAAAATTATCTCTGTTACATGGGGCATGAAGAACAAGAATATGCTTAAGAATAATGAACCTGATTTTATTGCTGAGAAACCTGAAGATATTTTATTATTTTTGGAAAAAGAAAAAGCTTTATAAATAAGTAAAGATTAATAATCTTTTAATGAAGAACTTTAAAGTCATTGTTAGTGCATTGATAATACTTATTTGGAGTTTTGCCTTTGCAAGCATTGACATCACTGGAAAGGTAGTAAGAAATTATTCTGAAACTGGTGGCGTAGGGTTCTTCCCTGTTTTATCGTTATTATTTTTAGTTGCCAGCTTTGTATTTGTATGGTATTATTTAAAGGATGAAGAAAGCTTACATCCTAAAGTGTAAACTTTTTAAAAAAGTTTAATCAAAAAGATTCTTAAAATTTAATAAGTATTTGCAACATAACCTATTTCATTAGAATTTTCTTTACAAATTATACATTTCCCTTTAGATTGCTTTAAATCTGTCCCAAATAATTCTATCCCATCAGTTATTTTTTTAATTTTATCCCAGCATTTATTAGAACCACACCAAGAAACTTTAGCCATTTTTTTATCTTTTATAATATTCTCTACCTCTTTTAATGACAAAGCTTCTTTTGTTAATTTTTTGTTTAATCTTTTACAATTTTCATAAAGTGAATTATGGATTGAATCAAGCATTATTGAAATTTCTTTTATTAAATTATCTTCTTTTATCTGCGTTTTTTCAGAAGTTAATCTATTTGCTAAAGTTATCTTATTATTTTCTATTTCTTTTAATCCTAATTCTATTCTTATTGGAATCCCCTTAATTTCCCAATTATAAAACTTTTTTCCAACAGGAATTTCCCTATTATCTAAATGAGCCCTAATATTCTCTTTTTTTAATAATTCATTTAATTCATCAGCCTTTTTAAGAACCTTATTTTTATTATCTTTATTAAAAATCGGCGTCAATACAACTTGAATAGGGGCTATTTTAGGCGGCATTATTAAACCTTTATCATCCCCGTGAATTAATATTAATGCAGCTAATAATCTTGCACCATTTCCTGTACATACCTGCCATGCGTAATTTTCTTTTCCTTGTTCATCTTTAAATTTAATATTAAATTTTTTAGCGTATGCCTGCCCAAGATTATTTAAAGAACCATTTTCCATTGCTTTTCCATTTGGAATAATAGAATAATATTCAATTGCGCCTACAGCACCTGGAAAACATTCCCATTGTGGTTTTTTTACCCTTAATGGCTCAAGACAAAGATTTTCCCATATTTGGTTATTTAATTTTATATGCAATTCAACTTCTTTTTCTGCCTCTTCTTTTGTTGCATGAACTGTATGAATTTCATGCCAGACTGTTATTTCTCTATCCCTAATCAAGGGTATTGTATGTTTTGTTTCATGCCTAAAACTTGAAACTGTTTCATAAATTCTAATTGGCAAATCATTTTTTGTTCTAGTCCATAAAGCAAACATAGGATACATTGCTGGCTCTCCTGTCGGCCTTAAAATATAGTCCGCTTTTTCTTTATTATATCCTTTTACCCAAAAAGCTTCTTCTTTAAAACCATTAAACCATTGATCATTTTGTTTTGCATATTCAACAGGAACTAATAAAGGAAAATAAGTTTCTTGGATTCCTGCTTCTTGAAATAATTTATCCCAGATTTTCTTTATTTTCATTATTGCCTTATAACCATAAGGCAACCAAACATAACAACCCTTTACAATATACCTTTTATCTATTAATTCAGAAACTTGCAGAACTTGATTATACCACTTAGAAAGATCTTCTTCTTTTTTTATATTTAATTCATTTGCCTGCTCAATGGACTCTTTTTTCATATTAAAATTATTTATATGGCTTTATTTAAAGTTTTTTATACGTCTTTTACTACAAATCTTTTTAAATTCCTAAATATTATAGTTTTTTAGATGGAATCTTTAATATTAGGCATTGATCCTGGTTCTACTATTGGTTATGCTGTACTTGATTTAGATGGAAAACTAGTCAAGTTAGATTCATTAAGAAATTCCGATTTAAATAAGACAGTTTCAAAGATAAATGGATTGGGGAAAGTAGTTGCCGTTGGAACTGATGTAAGTCCTGTACCTAAATTTGTTGACAAATTTGCAAGCAATTTTGGCGCTAAAATAATTGAACCTAAAAATGACTTACAATTAAGATATAAGAAAAAATTAACTAAAGAATACTTAAAAGATAAAAATATTAAAGTAAAAAATAAACATGAATTAGATGCTCTGGCTGCGGCTTTAGTTGCTTTCAAACATTATCAGCCATTATTTAATAAAATCAATAATCATTTAAATCAAATAAATAAAGAATATTTAAATAAAGAAATTAAAAATACTGTTTTAAGAAAAGAAATACCAATAAAAAGAGCAATTGATGAATCATGATAAGTGAAGAAATAAAAAAAGATGTATTTTACTTACTTTGTTCTTTTCTGTTCTTTTTTGCATTCTTTTTTATGAACAATGAAATTCCTGATGTTCAAGGAAGCAGAGAAAATATCAATCTTACAGATGTTGATGAGCCTTCCGAAAGATGCGCCCCAAAATATGAAAATCGAATTTTTTTAAATGAAGAAGGAGATTCAGTAATGAGCTGTGTTAAAATTGCTATTCCTGATAATGTTTATTATGATAAACTTTGTGAAGAATTAGGATTAACAAATGAAGATTTTAAAGAAGAATGTTTAATTGAATAATGCTTTTAATTTTAATTCCTTTGAACAAATTTCGATAAATTTCTTTAATAATTTATTTACATCCATTTTTAAACCAAATATACAAATCTTTTTAAATATAACTTCTAATCCAGAATTCTGAAATGGCATTAAAGTGCAAGGAATGCGGAAAGGAACTAAAAGTAATTATTGATAACAGCCCGTATAATTCTGATGTCTATTATATTGGTTCTAAAGTAGTTTGCGGTGAATGCTTTAAGAAACATAAACAAAAAGACTAGTAATCCCTGTTTTGATAAATGACCTTTCTTACTCCGTTATCTTGAAGATCTGAGACTTTTTCATAATTATCTCCAAATTTCAATTTATCTGGAGCATTATCGAATAACTTTTGCAACCTTTCTGGCTCTTCCTTCTTAGGTTCTATCCAACCTGAAGAAGAGAAAACATGCAACACTTTTCCAGAAACAACATCAAAAGAGACCCTTATTTCCAAGGGAAAATCTCCTTTTCTTTTTTCTATAACCAACATACAACGAAAAGGAATTTTTGTGTTTTTAAATATTATTATACGGGCCTACGAGGATTCGAACCCCGATCAGAAGCTCTCTTCTAAACTTTTGAAGAAAAGTTTACCGAAGGCTACTGTTCTATCCATTAAACTATAGGCCCAGAAACTTTTAAGAAAAGTTTCATCAAAAATTAATAGAAACCTATTTAAAAAGTTGTTCCTTCTTTTTTATGAAAAAATATGGGTGATTTAGACAATTTCTTTTATCCAAAGAGTGTTGCTGTAATTGGGGCTTCAAATAAATTCGGTAAGGTTGGAAATGCTTTGATGCACAATTTAAAGATGTTTAAAGGCAAAGTCTTCCCAGTGAACTTAAATGAAAATAAAGTTTTGGGCATAAAAGCTTACAAAAGTGTTTTAGATATAAAAAAAAATATTGACTTGGGGGTAATTGCTATTCCTGAGAAGGGAGTTTACTCTGTTTTAGAGGAATGCGGAAAAAAAGAAATTAAAAATGTAATAATTATAACTGCTGGATTTGGAGAAACTGGAAATAATGAAGGACAAAATAGATTAATTCAAATCTCTAAAAAATATAATATAAGAATATTGGGTCCTAATAATTTTGGCAATGTAAATCCATATATTGATTTAGATACTTCTTTCTCAAAATTAACACCTGAAAAAGGAAATATTGCTTTAATTTCCCAGTCAGGAGCTTTGTGGGTTTATATAAGTCAATTAAGTTTGGGGCAATTTGGATTTTCTATTTTTTCGAGCTTGGGAAATATGATAGATGTAGATTTTGCAGACATAATAGAATATTTAAACAATGATAAGAATACTAAAGTAATTGTATGCTATATTGAAACTTTGAAAGATGGAAAGAAATTCATGGATATTTGCAGAAAAAGCAAGAAACCTATAATCGCAATTAAAGCTGGAGCAACACAAGCTGGACAAAAAGCAGCTTTAAGCCATACAGGAAGCTTAGCTGGAGAAATTGAGATTTACAAAGCAGCTTTTAAACAATGCGGTGTTCATTTAGTTGAAACAGTTGAAGATGCTTTTGACAAAGCACAATTTTTAGTAAATCAAAATTTAAAAGGAAATAAAACTGTTATTATTACAAATGGAGGTGGATTAGGGGTTTTATGTGCTGATTATTGCGCCAAGAATAATTTAGATGTTGTAAAATTACCTGATTCTTTGATAAGGCATTTAGATTTAAGCCATAACTGGAGCAGAAACAATCCCATTGATTTAGTTGGAGATGCAGATCATACAAAGTATAAAGAGATATTTCTTAAATTAGAAGAAAATCATTTCTTTGACAACGTAATTATAATATTAAGCCAGCAGGAAATGATTGATGTTTACAAAGTTTCTAAAGAAATTGTTAATTTTAGAAAGAGAAGCAAGAAAAATGTTGTCTGCTGTCTAGTCGGAATTGGAGAAAATATTGATAGGGCAAAAAAATTACTAAAAGAAAATGGAATTTTAAGTTATTTTGAGCCAGAGAGATGCGCTAAAGTTCTGAAAACTATTTAGAACTTTCATTTAATAAAAATTGAATCAATAATCTTACTCCAAAACCAGTTCCACCAGGAGTTAAATAATGGGAGGCATCTTCTATAAAAGCTGGTCCAGCAATATCTAAATGAGCCCATGTCGTTTTCTCTACAAATTCAGACAAGAAAGCTCCGGCTGTAATAGCTCCAGCATAACCCTTAGGATTTCCTATGTTTTTAACATCAGCTATAGAACTTTCAACTTCTTTTTTAAATTCATCATATAAAGGCAATTCCCAAATTCTTTCGCCAGAATCTTCAGATGCTTTTAACAAGTCTTTTACTAAATCTTTATTTTTTGACATTAATCCAGCTATATTAGTTCCTAAGGCAATCACACAAGCTCCCGTTAATGTTGCCAAGTCAATTATCTTGTCTGGCTTGAAGTTTTTTTCTGCAAAACTTAATGCATCAGCCAAAATTAATCTTCCTTCTGCATCTGAGTGAAGCATCTCAATATTTTTTCCAGAATATGTTGTCAAGATGTCTCCTGGTTTCATTGCACTTCCACTAGGCATGTTTTCAGTTAATGGCATTAAACCAACTAAATTAATATTTAATCTTAATAAGGCGGCTGTTCTCATTAAACCAAGAACTGTTGATGCTCCAGCCATATCATCTCTCATATCTTTCATTCCATCCCATGGCTTTAGATTTATACCACCTGAATCAAATGTAATGCCTTTGCCAACAAAAGCAATTGTTTTTGCTTTTTTATTTGGCCGATATTCGAGAATTACAAATGTTGGTGGTTGAGTAGATCCTTTTGCAACTCCTAACAAAGCACCCATTTTTAACTTTTCAATTTGTGGCTTTTGTAGAACTGTGCATTTTAATCCAGATTCTTTTGAAACTTTTTTTGCAATCTCAGCAATATATGTTGGGGTTTTTAATGAAGCTGGATTATTTACCAAATCTCTTACTAATAATACTGAATCTGTTAGTATTATTGCTTTTTTAATTGAGTGGGCTATTTCTTTATTGCTGGTAATTATTGACAATAAATTTATCTTAGATAATTTATCCTTGTCTTTTGTCTTGAATTTATTAAACTGATAAGAACCTAATCTTGCACCTTCAACTAATACCTGGGTTATTTCCTCTGGCTTGAATTTTTTTGACTTTAATAAAATAGTTGAATAGTGTTTTATTTTTAGTGAATTTGCATATTTTGAACAAGAACCATAAGCTTGCCTTATTTTTTCTAATGTTAAATCTTCTTCCTTACCTAAGCCAACTAAAAGAATTTTTTTATGTGACAGATTATTTAAAGTATTTAATGAGTATAATTGATTTGGTTTAGCCTCAAATTCTTTGTCTTTTATTGCATCTTTTACAGCATTATTTAATTTATGATTAACTTCGTTTAATTCACCATATTCCTGGCTTTCTATAACCGGAAGAACTAATAACTGGCTTTTTGCTTCAAAAAGACTTCTGTTTAATATCTCTATATCCATATAAAAAGAGTAATCCCTATATTATTAATAAAGTTTTTGGTGAATTTGTAAGTTGGATTTTTTTATTGTTTTTATACATAAAAACATCCTCTATTCTTATTCCAAAATCATTGTAATAACCAGGCTCTATTGTAAAGACCATATTATTCTTAAAAGCATCAGTTGAAAAAGAAGAAATTATTGGAGTTTCATGCACTTCAATTCCAATACCGTGACCAAGACTATGATTAAATGATTTTCCTAAAGTTTTTTGTGCATATTCATGCATTTGTTTTGGTTGTAGATTATTGTTAATAGAATTTTCCTGGACTTCTAAAACTTTATTGTAAATTTCAATTTGTTTTTTATTTGGTTTTCCTATAAAAACAGTTCTTGTAATATCTGAACAATAATTTTTGTATTTTACACCTAAATCAATAACTGTAAATCCTTTTAATTTTGTATTATTGGAAATATGGTGGGGGTTTTTTGAATTTTTAGAAGAAGCGACAATTGGATCAAATGAGGGATTTAGATTTAAATCCAAAATTTTCTTTTCAATAATCTTTTTAAGATCTAATTCTGTCTTTGCTATTTTTGCATTAGCAACCGCTTCACGCATTAAAATATCAGCAAAATAACAGGCCTTTTTTATTAAATTAATTTCTTCTTCTGTTTTTATTAATCTTAATTTTTTTATTTGCTCTGAAATATCTTTAAATTTTATTTTCTTGAATTTAGATTTTAAATTTTTAAATTGATTTAAAGTTACAAAATCACGATCAATCCCAATTGTATTTGGCTTTAATTCTTTTAATTTTTCATAAAATGTTTTATCAAATTTCTGGATATTTTTTATTTTTGAATTTTCTTTAGCAATTGACAATTCTATAGGAGAAACAAACAAACCAGGATCTTTTTTTAATATTAAAATTGAATTTATATGGTCATTTTGGATAAAATAAACAAAATTAGGATTTATTTTCTCTGTAGAATTTGACAATAAAGCCAGATCTATGCTTTCTTCTTGCATAAAAGCCTGGAATTCCTTTAATTTCATTAAAATAGAAAATCTTTATTAAGTATTTAAATTTATATTTTACAATATGAAGAAAGTAGTTTTAAGTAGTGGGCTGACAATAATTTCGAAAAAAACCAACAGCAATTCAGTTACACTAGGAATTTGCGTCAAAACTGGTTCTAATAATGAAGATAAGCACAACAAAGGAATTTCTCATTTTATTGAGCATATGGTTTTTGAAGGAACTGAAAAAAGAACTGCCCAGGAGCTTGTTAGAGAGATAGAAAAAGTTGGCGGTGAATTTAATGCTTTTACTGATAATGAGATTACATTTTATTATGCAAAAGTATTAGGCAAATATTTTGACAAGGCCTTGAATGTGTTAGGAGACATGCTAAAGAATTCTGTTTTTGATGAAAAATTAATTGACAAAGAGAAAAAAGTAATTTTAGAAGAAATGAATTTATGGGATGATGATCCAAAAGCACATCAATGGGTATTGTTCCAGAAAGTTTTGTATAAAAATCATCCTGCAAAATATCCTGTCATTGGATTTAAAGATACACTAAAAAAAATTAACAAAAAAGATATTTTGGAATATTTTAACAAATATTATGTTCCAAACAATATAATCATAGTTGTTACTGGAAATTTTGATAATAAAACAGAAGAGAAGATAAAAAAAGAATTTGGGAGTTTAAAATATAAAGAACTTAAATTAAAAGAATTTAAAGAGGATGAAAAACAAAATAAAATTATAAAATACAAGGAAAAAAAGGATGTAACTCATTCTTATTTAGTAATAGGACACAAAACTGTAAACAGAGAACATAAAGACAGCTATGTTCTGGATGTAATCAGCGTTATTTTGGGATTGGGGCAGAGCTCAAGATTATTTAATGAAATAAGAATGAAAAGGGGATTAAGTTATAATTTAGGGATGAACCACGAATGCAACAAGACATTTGGATTTATAGGGGCTTTTGTAAATGCTAATCACAAGAACATAGAAATATGCAGGAAATTAATTTTAGACTGCTTTAAATTAAAAAATTTAAGTGAAAAAGAAATTCAAGATGCTAAGAACATGATTGAGGGAATCTTACTTTTAAAAAGCGAGGATACAAAGGATTTGGCAATTTCTTTAGGAAGATGGGAATTTTTTAAAGATGCCAAAGATTTTTATGATTATGTTAAAAAAATAAAAAAAATAACTAAAAAAGAGATATTACAAGTTGCAAAAAAATATCTGAATAAGAATTATACAGAGGTTTTAATTTATAAATAATATAATGTTTACATCATAATTGAAAATATTTCGAGAATTTAACGCAAGAAATATAAATAGAACTGCATTTTATACATTTATGAAAAGAAAATTAAATATTTATGATTATTTGTTTTATTTATCTTTATTAGTTATTTTTATATGGCTTATTCTTAAATCAACAGGGATTATTCAAACTCCTTTTTGGCTAGAATATGGTGTACCTATAGGAAGTTTTGGTATTGCTGTTTTGACATTATACCAAAATTTATTAGATAAGATTGGAAAATTAGGAATAAATTTATCAGTTTTAAATACTAACTTTAATCATTTAGACAAAGAGTTTAAGGATTTTAGAATTGAAGTAAGAGATGATATTTCAGAATTGAAAGATAATGTTGGAATCTTAAAAACTGATATTGAAATTTTAAAAAAGAAATAAATTTACTTATTTTTCTGCTTCTTCCAAAAGTTTAGCTAATTTTAAATTATTGTATGAACAAAGTTTTGGATATAAATTTTTGTATATTTTCATAAATCCCAACTTCTTAGACTGATTCGACCGTTCTCAGTCTCGTTTTCATTTGAAAATTTCGAGTTATCAAGGTTCTCGTTCCTGACATTCAGATTCAAGTTCCTGTTACGGCAAAGCACTAAAGGCTAGTTTAACTATATTTTGATACACCGCAATTTTAGTATTTGCAAAAGATTTTTACTTTTAACGCTACTAACTATTATTGTTGAATTTTATACAATAAATCAAAATAAATTGAAATTTACAGCTAAGCATGTCAGTCCAAGTTGTTGATCAACAAGTTGGGACTAAATTAAGAAAATA
>JAGWAC010000028.1 GCA_018302125.1 Candidatus Woesearchaeota archaeon
GTTTATATAATGGTATAAATTTATCTGGTCTGTCTTTGATTCAGGAATTTCTGTATAAGACAATACATTTTGATAATGTAATTCAGAATCTGATTTTATAGTTATGTCTTTTGATATTAAATCCTTATTTTGTGTTAAATTTGACTCTATTGAATAAGGAGCTTTTGTATAATATGTTACTTCCAGTTTAGTCTCATTTAGCTCATCTACTTCTATCAGCTTTTTGTTATTTAGGTTGTTTGCACCAAACTGGTTCTTTAATCTGGCTTTTTCTTTAATATCTTCTGTTTCGTTAATTAATTTATTTACTTCTATATTTGATGCCTCCAATGGAAGCTCTATTGTCTTGTTTCTTGTAATTAATTTCCATTCTACTGGCTTGTTTATTTCTGCCTTTACTTGTATTAATCTATCATTTTCTATTTCTGTTGTTTCTATAATTCCTGTTTCTTCTGATATGTTGATGTTTACTGGCTGTATTCCAAATACAGATTCTGTTGCATTAGTTCCATTTTCAATTAATGTAAATCCTGTTATTGCTGGCTGTATAAAGTAATAGCTTAATCCCAACAAGGCAACAAATGCAAATATTGTTAATATTGGCAGTAAGTTTCTGCTCTTCTCTAATTCTCTGAGCTCTCTGTCAATTTCAACAACTCTTGTGTTGTAAACATTTATGCACTGGTCATAATATCTCAGCCACTGCCTTAATGTTCTTCCTTGCAGTCCTTCATTTAATCTTCTGAGATATTCTTCTTTGTCAATCCTGTTTTCTTCATAAGCTCTGCTTAATTTTTTCTCAAATCCAATTAATTGTTTCTTGTAGTAACTAGTTGTCTTCATCAGACTAATTATTTCTACCCTTTCCTTTCTCAGTCTGATTTTGTTTCTAGTTGACATATTTCTTTCTAGCTCGCGAATTTACCACCCTGATTGTGCTAGAACTTCTGTTCAACAGCACAGCAATTTCATGAAGAGACAATTTGATTTCTTCATGAAGATAAACAACAAGAGATTCAAATGCAGAAATTTCCCTGTTAGCAAAAATAGAAGCTGGAACTAAAATTTCCGAGAAAAATATTTTTTTAGTATATCCAGAAATCTTTTTTAGCTTGGCAAATTTGTATGTATGCCTTGTATTAGCCTCATCCCTCTTTAACAGTTCAGAAATTTCGTGGTAGTTTAAACCCCTCTTGTCTTTCAAATAAAGAATTACAGATTCTAAAATAGTAAGAGGTCTTTCTTGAAGCTCATTTAATGGTACTAGAAAACGATTATTAATGCCCCCAGCTAGATTATTCTTACTATTTATAGAAATCTTTCTATTTGGTACCAAAATTAATGTTTACAATACACCTATTTATATATAAATATAATGTAACTATTTATATAAAGTAATATTAAATTAATTATAGGGGGGTTAAAACAAGAAAATTATAAAAATTTGAAGAAAAAGGGAAAAAGAGAAAAAAACATACAAAATTTTATAAATTAAGTTTAAATTGTTTTATATAATGGGCCCGTGGCTTAGTCTGGTAAGCTTTTAGAAAAAGCTTAAGCAAAACTAACTACTTGGACTATTGGAGCACTCGACTGATAATCGAGCGATAAATTTAGAGAAAATCTATTTTTACTCGAAGTCGTCAGTTCAAATCTGATCGGGCCCAGATCTTTAATAAAAATGGCGTCTCAGTTAATAATTTGCGAAAAGCCGTCTGCAGCTGAAAAAATAGCAGTTTCTTTGGCAGATAACAAAGTAAAGGCAAATTCCATAAACGGAGTTCCTTATTATGAAATAAAAATAAATAATAAAGACACTATAGTTGCCTGCACAGTTGGCCATTTGTTTTCTGTAACTGAAAAAAACAAAAATGGGTTGGCTTACCCAGTCTTTGACACTGAATGGAAAGAGTCTTTTAAAATCAGGAAAAAATCAGGTTTTGCAGAAAAATATTATAATGTTCTTAAAAAATTAGGCGAAGATATTGACACATTTATTATTGCCACAGATAAGGATTTGGAGGGGGAAGTCATTGGCTGGAATATTATGAGATTTCTTTACAATAAAAAAGATGCATTGAGAATGGAATTCTCAACATTGACAAAAGAGGACTTAATTGAGAGTTACAAAAATGCAAAAAAGCATATTGACTTTCCATTAGCATATTCAGGTGAGACAAGGCATATAATGGACTGGATCTGGGGAATTAATACCTCAAGAGCATTGACATTGGCAATTAAAAGAGCAGGCCAGTTCAAAATAATGTCTTCTGGCAGAGTTCAAGGCCCAACATTAAACTTGATTGTAAAAAAAGAAAAAGAAATCCTGGCATTTAAGCCAATTCCATTCTGGAATGTAAATTTAATTACTGATAAATTTATAGCACAGCATGAAAAAGGAAATATATTTGAAAAAATAGATGCTGAAAATATTTTAAAAAATACAAAAGGAAAAAAAGCTGTTGTAAAACAAATAAAAAAAACAGAATTTATTCAAAGTCCTCCCTATCCATTTGATTTGACTTCATTGCAGTTGGAAGCATATAAAACTCTAGGGATTTCTCCAAAAGAAACTTTATCTTTAGCTCAGGATCTTTATACAAATGGTCTTATCTCTTATCCTAGAACCTCATCTCAAAAACTTCCTCCAGCTTTAAACTATAAAAAAATAATTGAAAAATTAATATCAAATACAAATTACAAGGAAATTTGTTCTGAATTATTAAACAAAAAACAATTAGTTCCAAATGAGGGTAAAAAGTGTTTAAGTGGTGATACTTTAATAGCAACATCAAATGGAGAAATTTTAACTATAAAAGAATTAGTCAATAACAAACATAAAACCTCCATACCATGTATTAATCAAAATTGTAAAATAACTTCTGCTGAGATAAAGGATAGACACAATAATGGAAAAAGAAATAGAATTCTAACTATAGAATTAAAAACCAATGATGAAATTCAAGCAACAGAAAATCATCCATTTCTTGTTTTATTAAATGGCAGTCCACAGTGGATTGAAGCAAGAAAATTAGAAAAAGGTTTACTTATAGCCACTCCCAAAAAAATTGATATTAAAAGAAAAACAAAACCAGACACAATTTTATCTATTTTTAATTTATTTGATGCAAAAGAAAAAAATAAAATATTATTATACTTTAAAGCAAAAAATAATAATTTTCTTAAAATAAGAAGACCTTTAATAAAAGAAATTTCTGCTTGTTTAAATATTAATTTCAATACTGTAAAATCCTATTTTCAAAGAAAAACTATACCTTATTCAATAATAGAATATTTGTTGAAAAAAAATATAATAAAAGAATCAGTAATTAAAAAATATGTTTTTGGTTATGTGTGGAGTGCGGGTGGAAATAAAATAATAAATTTACCTTTTGCTATTAATAAAAATTTCTCATACTTTTTAGGATTAATAGCCTCTGATGGTCATAATACTGGCAGAGAAATACAGATAACAAACACAATAAAAATATTTAATAAGCTAGTAAAAAATTTATTTTCTCTGGAACCTAAACCTTATACTCTAAATTTTTGTGTAGCTTCTAAATTATTATGTGAAATATGTCATAAACTTTGTATTTTTAAAGGAAAAAAAGCAAGAAAATTAGATATTCCAAACTTTATATTAATTCAACCAGATAAAATTGTTCTTTCTTATTTAGCAGGATATTTTGACGGAGATGGCAGCATATATAA
The DNA here is from genome assembly GCA_018302125.1 of Candidatus Woesearchaeota archaeon. Lineage (GTDB taxonomy): Archaea > Nanobdellota > Nanobdellia > SCGC-AAA011-G17 > JACPIM01 > JAGWAC01. The sequence continues at coordinate 3,715 of JAGWAC010000028.1, forward strand.
AAACAATAATACTATAGACTTAAGTATAGGTTCTGTCTCAAAAAATTTCTTGAAAAAGATGAAAATAATTTTGCTTACCTACGGAATACATTCACGTTTTCATACTGGAAATTTAAGAATTTATAGCGAATATATAGATAAATTTTCTAGATTAATAAAAAAATATACAACTATAAAGAAAGAAAAACTCAGTAAATTATCTAAAAAAGTTAATCAAAAAAGATCAATAGAAAATATTTATTTGCCTAGCGCAATATTTAAAGAAATTTTACATAAAAATAATTTTACTGTTAAAGATATTTCTGAAATAATAGGAAGAATAAGGTATACTACTAAAAGAAAATATAACAATTGTTATAAATTAAACACTCCTCAATTTAAAAGATTAGCAAACATTTTAAAAAATGAAGAATTTAAAAGATTAGCAAATGCAGATATAGCTTGGGTTGAGATAAAGAATATAGAAAATAAATTTTTTAATTCTGATGTATTTGATCTTACTATGCCATTTCATAATTTTATTGCAAATGGTATAATTTCTCACAATTCAGATCCAGCCCATCCTTCATGTCATCCAACAGGAGAATTTCCGCCTACATTGGAAGGAAAGCAGTTTAGGTTGTATGATTTAATTGCTAGAAGATTCTTAAGCACTTTTGGAGAAAATGCAAAAAAGCAGACCAATCATATTGACATTGATGTAAACAACGAATTATTTTCAGTTTCAGGAACAATAACTTTGGAGAAAGGCTGGATAAATTATTACGGAAGATTTGCCAAATCAAAAGATGTTGAACTTCCCAAATACAAGGAAGGAGATGAAATAAAATATAAGGAAATTAAAATTGAAGATAAAGAAACACAGCCTCCTAAAAGATACACTCCAGCTTCTATTATAAAAGAACTCGATAAAAAAATTTTAGGAACCAAAAGTACTCGCGCAGCAATAGTAGACGCTTTGTATAAAAGAAATTATGTCCAAGGGACTTCTATCCAGGCAACAACTTTAGGAATAAGAACTATTGAAACTCTTGATAAATATTGCGGGGAAATTATAGATGAAAAACTGACAAGACATTTTGAAAAAGAAATGGAACAAATTAGAGAAAATAAAAAAAATCCCGAAGAAGTCTTAGAAGAAGCTAAAAAAAGATTAGTTGTAGTTTTCAAAAAATTCTCAGAAAACGAGGAAAAAATAGGCAAGTCATTGCTGGAATCTCACAGGACAACAGAAGCTGAAATGAATACATTTGGAAAATGTCCTAAATGTAATATTGGTGACTTAAAAATATTATATTCTCCAAGAACAAAAAGCAAGTTCGTTGGCTGCACTCATTACCCAAACTGCAAAAATATTTACTCTTTGCCAAGAATGGGATTAATTAAAAAATTAGAAGAAAAATGCAAAGAATGTGGTTTCTATCAAGTCTTAGTTATCAGAGCAGGAAAAAGGCCATGGAAATTATGCTTAACTCCAAATTGCAAATCAAAAGAAGCATGGGCGAAACCTTTTTCAGAAAAAGCTTTACCAAAAACCGACGAACCTGGAAAAGAACTAAAAGAAAAGATAAAAGAAAAAATTGAGAAACCAAAAAAAGTAGTTAAGAAAAGAACAGTTAAAAAGAAAAAAGAGGAGATATAGTTTTTTGATTAAACTTTTCCTAAAAGTTTAAAATGAGACAAGTTGAAGTAGAATTAAGATCTTTAATTTCTAAAGAAAAATATGATGAATTGCTAAAATTCTTCAGAAATCTAAATTTAT
>JAGWAC010000001.1 GCA_018302125.1 Candidatus Woesearchaeota archaeon
AAATAAATTGGGGACTCTACACATGGCCGCTCTGTAGAAAGCTTTAAAAATAAGAGCTAGAGATTGAATTATATGATAATTCCAGTAAGATGTTTCAGCTGTGGTAAGCCTATTGCCCAATTATGGGAAGAATTTGTAGAAAGAATAAAAAAAGGCGAAGAAAAAGGAAAAATTATGAATTCTTTGGGCTTGAAAAGATACTGCTGCAGGGCTATTTTTTTGGGGCACATTGATTTAATAGACACTATTGCTAAATTTAAAAAGTCATAATTGCCAGTTGTTTAAGTATCGGGCTTCTATGTTTTCTCTTTCACAATCTCTACAAATATAGGCATCAGTCTGAGCGCTTTTAAAAATTGTATTACCACATAAGATACATTTTTTTCTTTTCAAAATTATCACTTCCTTAAGCTTCTTCTATATATTCATAACCTTCCATAAAAGCTTCTTCAATTTCATTTATTTCATCATCTTCTAAAAGCAAACTCCGCATTGCTTTTTTATATATGTCTGAATCCTCATCTTCATAGTATTCATCTTCTTCATAGAACATTTTTATCCCCCCTCCAAAACAACCTCTTATTTTTTCCTTTTTACCAAAAACTTTTTGGTAGAATTGTATAATATCCGATTTCATATATAAATATGTGTTGCAGTGGCATAGACAACAACAACATTTAAATAATTAATGAATAATCTTAATTTAATGGATGCAGAAAAAGCATTACAGGATATTGGATTTAGCAAAAATGAATCTAAAGTATATCTTAATTTATTAAATTTAGGACCTAGCCAGGCAGGAACTATTGCTGAAAAGAGCAAGGTATATAGAACAAATGTTTATGAATCTTTACAAAGATTAATTGAAAAAGGTTTAGTTTCTTATATATTTAAAGGACACCAGAAAATATTTCAAGCTGAAAGTCCAGAAAAAATTTTAGGAATAATAAAAGAGAAAGAAGAATCATTTAGAGATGTTCTACCACAGTTGACTCTTAATAATAAATTATCCAAAATAAAAGAAAAAGTTTCTATCTATGAAGGTGGGAATGGAGTTAAAGCAATTATGTGGGATATTTTAAAAGAAAAAGAAGAAACAAATTCTTTTGATGAGGTAGTTACATTTGGTGTTCCTAAAGATATGGTTCTTAGAGTGAGACCTTTTATTAAACAATACCATCGAAGAAGAATTAAATTAAAATTATTACAAAAACACCTTTATGATGAAAATGCGCAAAGAAGAATAGCTCATTTAAATAGAATGCCTTATACTGAAGCAGCTTATTTACCAAATGCTATTAATAGTCCAGCAACAACTGTTGTTTATGGAGATAAGGTTGGATTTTTTCTCTGGTCTGATCCTATAATGGGCATCTTAATTGAAAGCAAGAGAATGGCTGATATGTACAAAAGATATTTTAATATTTTATATTCAATGGCTGTCAGAGAAAATCCAAATATGGTTTTGAAAAATGAAAATATACTTGAATAAATTATTTTATAGCAACTATACTTCCAAATTGACTTTTCTTATGCCCACTTTTCTTATGCATTTTTCTTTTTATATCTTTAAATCTAGAGGCTTTCATTGATCTACTTATTACTTTAATGCTTTTGTAAAATTCAACTAAACCTCTTTTTGCATTATAAAATTCTTCTTTAACGACTTTTACTGCTTCATTTCTGAATGATGTATCATTTTGAAAACTTCTTTGAATTTTATGAAATAAATTACCATAGAAACTCCATATTGGATCTATGAAATATATTTTATCAAATTTATTTTCTTCATCTATTAATGGAAATAAAACTATATTCTCTATTTGGTCTAAATGTTTTCTTCCTTTAGTCTTCAGGAACTTGATATATTTTGATGCTTCTTCATCGCTGTTAGCTGATAGAGTAACATTTCCTTCTTTATCTAAAAACAATTCAATATTTCCAATTGATGGATTTTTCTTTTCAGGAAACTTTGCATTTTTCACTCCTTTTTGAAATAAACCATATCTTTTGAATTCTTCATCTCTTTCATCAACGAATAAAACTGCATCATTAAAAAAATCAGCAGTATCGCTTCCTAAAATATTTATTCTACTTTCTGAGTCCATATAAACAGAACCCTCCCCATAATGTATCATACCTCTTTTTACTAATACCCTATGCAAGTCTGAAGTTAATCTATCTAAATCAGATAAAAAAGGTGTGACGTGATGTCCTACTAATGTTATATCTATGCAATCAAATGAATTATTTTCAAAAGGCAATGGTTCTCTAATATCTCCCTGAACAAATGTTATTGTTCTAGCTTCCAGACTTTTAGGATTTGTTACAAGTTCAACACTATTAAGCTTTAAACCACTTTTTTTAAAAAAATCTTTTTCTAGCAAGTATCTAATTGCAGCTTCAATATTTTTATCTGAATAATCAAGAAGCACAATTTTTCCTTTTTCACCAAGCATTTTCGATACTTTTTCTGGATATTTGGAGAAAGGCAACATAGCTGATCCTGGACCTATTTGTAATAATGTTTTCTCGTCTTTATCTTTGCTGATTAAAAAACTATAAATTTCCTTAAAAAGAAAATCGTGCATTAATCCAACTAATAATGGCGCTGTTTTAATATAAACTTCTCTATGTTTACTTGCTACATCTTTTCTTTCAGGTTCTTGTTTCATTATTTAATGAAAACTAACTAAACCCGCTTTTTTCATTAAATCATTTATTCTTTGAACTAATTCTCTTTTGGATTGAACATATTTTACTCTTTCAGAACTAGAAATTTCTGAAATAAAATCAGAATCTGCTTCTACTATTGTGCTACTTACTTTATCCTCTAATTTTGTAAATTTACATTCAGTTGTAATAAAGCAATCTTCAACTCTTGTATGGGGAAAGTCATTGCTAAAACTTATTGTAGGTATTTTTCCACATTTAATTATTGCTTTAACAGTTTCAACTAATGCCTTCGAAGGAACTCTAACATTTCTCATGGGATTCCCAGTATTTGTCTGGAATTTTGTAGGTCCTGTTACCAAAGCTTTTTTTATTTCGAATTTTATTTTTTCTCTGGTTTTGTCTTTATCTAATCTAGGATCAGTTAAAAATCTTCTACTACCAATTTTAATTAAAGAATAAACAGGAATCATTTCAGGTCCATGTTCTCCAATTACAACTGCCCTATTTAAAAATTCAGGTTTAATTTTTATATGTGCAAATTTATATAATTTGTCTGATAATTCATACCTAAATCTATATGTATCAACAAAAGAAGCTGCAATAATCCTGTTTCTACTAATGCCACTTATTTTTGCAATAGCTTCTGCAGTTGGCTCTAAAGGATTTGTAGCTATAATAACAACTCCTTTTTTATAATTTCTTAATTTTTCTGCATCGGGCTTGATTTTTTCTAAATTCGCGAAAAATTCATCATCCCTCTCTTTAAAATCTGAAAATGAAACATTTTGGTTTCTAGCTGCATAAATGATTATATCAGAATCTAAAAATCTTCCCCCATTTGAGTTTAATTCTTCATCAATACATTTGTACCATTTTACTCTTTCACCACTTGGAATACCACCAGTAAGTTCCTGAATTCTTTGTTTTTGCATATCTTTATCTTGGATATTATAACTTCGAGAAAAAAGATTAAACCTTACATTTTCAAATTCAGAAAACAAATAATGAGCTACACCAGTACCTATATTGCCTAGACCTATTATTCCAACTTCAAATTTTCTTTTATAAACTTTTTGATCTGTTGGATCCATTTTTCTTTAATTGATTTTTTTATTGTATAACTATCTAAACTCACCATCTTTTGCTCTAAAACCTGAAAAATTACTTTATAAATATTGTTGTTAGTTAGTTATAAGAGTTAAAAACTATAACTACTTACTAATATAAGATAAAAACCTTTAAAAGTTTACCTTTTTATAAAAATTTTTATATGAAGAATTTGAGATCTCCAATTTGTGTAGTAGTAGGACATATTGATCATGGAAAGTCCTCAATCTTGGATAGAATTAGAAACACAAATATTATTGCTTCTGAAGCTGGAGGAATTACACAAGCAATTTCTTTTACAAACTTAGGCTCAAAAAGGATAAAGGAAGTTTCTGGCAGATTATTAGAAGCTTTGAAAATAAATTTGACAATCCCAGGTATTTTATTTTTAGATACTCCTGGACATGCTGCATTTAATAATTTAAGGAGAAGGGGTGGAAACTTAGCTGATATAGCTATTTTGGTAATTGATATTACAAAGGGAATTGAGGAACAGAGTGTTGAGAGTATAAATATTTTGAAACAATATAAGACTCCTTTTATTATAGCTGCAAACAAAATTGATTTACTAAGTGGATGGCAGAAGAAAGATGATTTTTTGATAAAGGACATTAATCTACAAAGCGAGAGAGTAAAGCAGGAATTAGACAATAAAATTTATGAGTTAGTTGGAAAGTTATCTGGGCTAGGATTTAATTCTGAAAGATTTGACAGAGTTGATGATTATACAAAAAATGTCGCTATTGTTCCTGTTTCTGCCAAAACTAATGATGGCATTTCTGAGTTATTAATGGTTGTTTCTGGATTAGCACAAAAATACCTTGAGAATAATTTACTTATAAACAAAGAATCTGGTGGCAGAGGAACTATTTTAGAAGTTAAAGAAGAAAAAGCAGGAACTGTTATTTATTCTGTAATTTATGACGGAACTTTAAAGAAAAATGACCAAATTGTTATAGGTGGAGTAGATAAGCCCATTATTACAAAAGTAAGGGCTATTTTTTCTGCTGATGAGAAATTTAAGTTTAAAAAAGAAAAGGAAGTTTCAGCTGCAATTGGCATAAAATTATTAGCTTCTAATGTTAAAGATGTTATCTCTGGAATGCCCTTGGTTGTTGCAAATAAAGATTTAGATAAACACAAAGAAGAAGTACAGAAAGAAGTTGAAGAAGTTTTAATTCATACTGACAGAGAAGGGATAATTGTAAAGGCAGACACATTAGGTGGTTTAGAGGCTTTAACAAATTTATTGAAACAAAGCGGATTACAAATTAAAAAAGCTTCAATTGGAAATATTTCTAAAAAAGATATTGCTGATGCCATGGCTGAAAATGAAGAATTAAACAAAGCTATTTTAGGATTTAATGTAAAAGCTATTGATGAAACTAATGAAGTAAAGATAATTACAAATGAAGTTATCTATAAGTTAATAGAAGATTATGAAAACTGGAAAAAACAGAAATTAGAAGAACAAGAAAAAAAGGAGCTAGAGAATGTAATAAGACCCTGCAAAGTACAGATATTGCCTGGATGTGTTTTCAGGCAGAGCAATCCTGCTGTTGTTGGAGTGATTGTTTTAGGTGGTTTAGTTAAGAATAATACTCCTTTGATTAAAGTAACTGGTGAAAAGATTTCAGAAGTTAAAAGCATGCAATTAGAAGGAAAGAATATTGACAAAGCTGAAAAGAACAAAGAAATTGCCCTTTCTTTGCCTAGTGCTGTTGTAGGGAGACATATTAGAGAGAGAGATATATTAATATCTGACATGAATGAAGAGGATTTTATTAAACTGAAGAAATTAAAGAAATATTTAAATAGAGATGAGATTGAGCTTTTGAAAGAAATTGCCAATATTAAAAGGAAGAAAGATCCTTTGTGGGGCATTTAAAGTTTTAAGAAAAGCTTAAGCAAAAACAAAAAATGAGAATAAAAAAATGGAATTTAAATTTGTGATAAGTGATCCGAAAACTGGAAAAAGCTATCAGAAAGCCTTGAATAATGAGTGGTTTGTTGGAAAAAAGATAGGCGACAAAGTAGAAGGTAATTTAGTTGGTTTAAAAAATTATGAATTAGTAATTACAGGCGGCTCTGACAATGCAGGATTTCCAATGAGAAAGGGTGTAGATATTGCTGGAAGGAAGAAGATTTTATCTGGAAAAGGAACTGGAGTTCATGTTGAAGGAAAAGGAGTAAGAATAAGAAAAACAGTTCGTGGCAGCATTGTTTCTGATCAAATTGCTCAAATTAATTTAAAAGTAGAAAAGCAAGGCTCTGAAAATATTGAAGATTTATTGGGAATAAAAAAAGAAGAACCTAAACCTGCTGCTTAATTTTAGATTTTTCTAAAGTTTTTAATAAAAAATTATTCTTTTGTGTAACAAAATTTTTTCTTTAAATAATTTCCTAGAAATACAAAAATTGAAGATATTACATAGGCTAGAATTATCCATATTACAAGAGTTTGTAAACTCGAGATGACTTCTTTAAAATAAATTGGATTTTTACTTAAAGATATTGTTTGTTTTAAAATATTTAAGAATGATATTTTTTCTTCAAAACACGATACAATTCCACAGATACTTGATTGTATTGTGGAATAAACATTAAAGCAAGCGCTAAAATAATTTTTGTTATTGTAGGTTTAAAAAATTCTTTAAGTTTCATTATTTTAATTTGAGTTCTTTAACATTTATTAAGTAAGAACCAGGCAATCTTGGTTTTGCCAATGACATTGCTTTTTTAGCTGTTTCTAAATGTTCTTTGTTTACTGCAATTGACAATATTGTCTGACCTCTTTTTAGCTGTGCTGCAATTCCAACAGGCTTTCCAAATGCATTGGACATACCAGGAGACATTCTGTCAGCTCCTGCTCCTGTCAACATTTTATGTTCTCTTAAAATATGATGAGGAAAAACTCTTATTTGAAATAAATATTGACTGCCTAAATTAATTTCTAAATGTCTATTGACTACTTGACGTACTGATTCCAAAGCATTATGTCTTATTTGAAGAGTTTCTTTAGGAGACAATTCAATCTCATAATTAAATTTCTTAAACAAATCCCCCATTTTGAATCTTGCAATTTTGCAAGAGGGAATTGCCTTAATAAAAGATTTAGCCTTAAATTTGGATTTTCTAGTATAAGCTCTTTTTACTTTTCTATATGATCTTCCTTTTCTTAATCCTGCCATTTTATATTACCTGTACTTTTTCTCCTAAACTCTGACCTGGAAATCCTTTTTCAAAAATTACTCTTATAGCTCCTTTATTTCCATGAGAATTTGCTACTTTACCAACAAATTCCTTTCCTGTTTTAGTTTTCCAGATTACTTTTTTTCCTATTAGTTTTTTGGAATCTTCTTTATTTTTTATATTATTAACTAGAATAATCATTTGATTATTTGTTTGCACATGTCTACTTCTTCTAAAGTTAGCTATAAGACCTTCCATTTTAATATTTTTTGCAAAAAGCTTGATTAAAAAATGTAAATAAGATATATAAAAAGTTTTGTATTTTAACCTTTTTTGCAAAAAGCTTAACCAAAAACTAGAAATTTAGGATTAATTCAGCGTCATTTCCAAAGATTTTTTTAAGATCTGATATAGTATTTTCGTTAATAAAGACTTTCTTTGGTGATTTTATTGATTTAAGGACTTCTTCCAGTTCGTTTAAATTACTTTTTTTCAGTTCTCCCAAGCAACAATTGTTTAGAAAAACCCCTTTAAGAAATTCCTTATCTTTTGTTACAAAAACAGAATTATCTATTATTAAAACTTCTCCAATTTTATCTTTATTGTATTTTACACGGAATTTTAATCTTTCAATATCAAAGCCTTTCTTTCTTTGGACAATGTCAATTAAAGTCCTCATAAACATGCTTGCTTCTTTTCTTATTTTTTCAACTTCTTGCTTTGTAATTTTCCCTTTTTCATAATCTTCTTTTGCTTTCACAACAACTTTTAAAATTCTCAGGAATTTCTCAGGAACTTTTCCTTGCTTTACTAATTCTTCAAAACCTTCCAATACATTATTTTTTTTGATATTATTTACATGAATTAAATCCTGGGCTACTGATATACATCCTTCGTAAAATTCAAGAACTCTTTTCTTTTCTGATTTTTTTTCTATTTCCTTAAATAATTTATTTAACCTTTTTAGATAATCATCAACATCTTTTAATAATTGGTCTACTTCCTTTCCAGAGATTTCTTTTGTTGTTCCATGTTCAATCCTTTTAAAGTATCTGAAAGTTTTATCCAATATATCTACATACTTTTTTTCCAATAATTTTTCTTTTTTTACAAAAATTTCCAATAATAGTTTTATAGTCTCCCTATGAGTTGGAGGAGGAATTCCGTACAACATTAATGCTGCCTGAGCTGGATTTAATGTTGCATAATACAAATCTTCACCAACAACACTCAATAATTTTCCTTTGGCTCTTTGTATTAATTTATCTGCAATATCCATGTGCATGTCAATTGCTTCTGGACTTGGTTTAATTCTACCCATTTGCAATAATAACTTCCAAGGCATAAATACACCACGATCATATAATGGAACTCCGTCTCTTAAAAATGTGAAAATTACAGGGGAAGCATCTTTCAAACTTTCCCAAAAATCTGTTAATATGTGAACCTGAATATGAAATGCTTTGTTTATTCCAGTTATTCTGCTTGCATCGTAACCAAGACCGATAATAATTGCTCTTAATTTGTCCTTTAATTCTATCCTTGACATTTTTTTTACATCAGTATCATCTACTACAATAAGAACATCTATATCATTTGATTTTTCTCCCCTGAATAAAGAACCAATAGCAACATAGCTTACAATATATTTTTCGAATTTCTTCAAAGCCATTTTTTTATGGACTTCAGAAATCTTGAAAGCTGCCAAAACATCTGCTGGATCATAAAAAATTGCTGATAAAGCAATTGCTTCCAGAACTTCGTATTTAGCATCAAAACAATTTTCTTTTAATTCTGACATTAACATTACAATTGCCTTAAAATTTGGATCGGTTTCTTTTGCACTTTTTTCTATAATTGCTGTTAATTTGTCTTTTAATTCAAATTTGGACATTTTTTTGCTATTAGAATCATCAACTAAAATAAGAATAGCAATTTCTTTTGGATTAGGATTTGGTTTCTTTTCTTTTTTACTTTCTTCATAATCTTCTTCTAGAATTTTAGAATTTGGAAGAATAGCTATACCAGTAATATATTTATCGAATTTTTTTATAATATCTTTTTTAAATTTAGTTATATTATTTCTAATTTCCTTGAATTTATCTTTTAATTCTTCTGGTACTACTATATTTTGCTTTGGCTGTCCTTCCATAGTTAAAAAAAGAAAAAGAGTGTTTAAAATATTTTTGGTTGAACTATTTAGAAGGTATTCTACAAAATAAAGAGAATTCTAGAAATTTAAGATAGGTTTAAAAATTCTAGAATCCAATGGCTAATTATGGACAAAATACAGGAATACAAGTTGGGATCGTTTATTATTGAAGGAAGACAGTTCCTGGGCAATGTTAAAATAGTAAATGGAAAGGTAAGATACTGGGAAAAGTCAGAGAACCAGAATTTAAGCGCGAATGATTTAAAAGAAATAATTGAGCAAAATCCTGAATTTTTAATAATTGGAACTGGCGCTGCGGGATTATTGAAAGTACCTGACCATGTGAAACAAGAAGCTGCTGAAAAAGGAATTTCTGTTTTTATTGGGAAAACACAAGATGTAGTAAAACGATTTAATGATCTTAATACCCAGAAAAAGAAAGTTAGCGCTATTTTATGTGCTAGCAGTTAAATTTAAATATCATTTAATTTGAACTTTTCTTTTATGGGCCGGTGGTCTAGTGGCTAAGTTATTCCATAAATGACAAGACGTTTACACCGTCTAGATCGAAGGTTCAAATCCTTCTCGGCCCATTTAACCTTTTTTTACAAAAAAAGTTAATCAAAAAATAATTTAAATTCTAAGGAGAAAATTAATAGCAGAATATTAATTAGATAAATAGAATTACAGATTAAACAAAGAGTTTTTAATTTTATTAAGGATAAGTAGGCAAGGTAGATACTGCCTAAAAAACCAAGAGTGACTAATGCAAGGTGGCCATATTTACTTTTTATTGCTTTAAAACAAGAAACTTTTTCATTAAATTCACAAAGTGCTTTATATTTCTTATTTCTTTTTAGAGTATATTCTATTTTAAAAGCATATAATGATATTAATAATCCAAAAATAGATTAGATTTGAAGTATCATTGAAAAAAATGTTGATTAATAAGATTTAAATAGATTTGTGTAGAAAAAAATATCAGAAAAGCGCTAGTAGTATAGTGGTTAGTATATGGCCTTGCCAATAAGCTTTTAGGAAAAGTTTAACCAAAAACTAAAAGCAAGTAAAGAGGCTATGACCTGGGTTCGAGCCCCAGCTAGCGCATATAAATTTAATTCAAATGGTAAAGATTGGGATTATTGGTGGATCTGGACTTGATGATCCTGATATTTTAAAGAATAAACAAGAAAAGGAAACAAGTACTCCTTTTGGAAAACCGAGTTCTTTTTTAACTATTGGGAAAATTGGGAATGTTGATGTTGTAATCTTAGCAAGGCATGGAAAAAAACACACTATTACACCAACAGAAGTAAATTACAGGGCTAATATTCATGCCCTAAAGCAAGAAGGATGTACTCATATTTTTGCAACAACTGCTGTAGGGTCATTGAAAGAAGAAATTGAAAGAGGAGATTTAGTTATAATTGATCAGTTTATTGATTTTACGAAACATAGAGAAATTTCTTTTTATGAAAGCTTTGAGGATGGTCCAAAACATACCTCAATGGCAGAACCTTTTAATAAATTTTTAAGAGAAAAATTAATAGAGACTTGTAAAGAATTAAAATACAAAATGCATGAAAAAGGAACAGTTATTACAATTGAAGGCCCAAGATTTAGCACCAAAGCAGAATCTAAACTTTTTAGGATGTGGGGAGCGGATATTATAAATATGTCTATTGCTCCTGAAGTTATTTTAGCAAATGAAGCTGGAATACCTTATGCTGCTATTGCTATGTCGACTGATTATGATTGTTGGAGAGAGGGAGAAGAAAGTGTAAGTTGGGAACAAATTTTATCTGTTTTTCATTCAAATTCAAAAAAAGTAGTTGATTTGTTAATAAAAGTTATTCCCAAAATAAAATAATCACTATTTATATATGCAGAATCTTTTCTAGATTAAAAGATGAAAATAGGAATAAAAGTAGTGCCAAACGCAAAAAATAATTCTATTATTAAGGAGAACAATTTACTAAAAGTTTATGTAAAAAAACCAGCTATTGACAACAAGGCAAACAAAGAAATTATTGAGTTATTAGGCAAATTCTTTGAAGTTAAAAAGAAAAATGTAAAAATAATTAAGGGAGAGAAATCAAGAAATAAAATAGTTGAGATTTCAAAATAAAAAAATGAAATTAAAAACAGAATTTATTGAAAGATACAAGAAATTGACCAATTTTGGGGAATATGAAAAATATTTGAATATATTTCTTAGGAAGGCAATAAGAGTTAATACTTTGAAAATAGATATTAACAGAATTAAGAAAGATTTGGATTATTTGGAATTGAAACAAATACCATGGTGCAAAGAGGGATTTTGGATAGAGAGTGAGAAAAGAGATTTTGGAAATTTAAATGAACATAAATTAGGATATATTGTTTTCCAGGAATCTGCTTCAATGATACCAAGCGTTGTTTTAAATCCAGAAAAAAATGATGTTGTTTTAGACATGAGTGCTTCTCCTGGCGCAAAAACAACACACTTGGCACAAATTATGAAAAATAAAGGGATAATAGTTGCTAATGAAAAACATTATGACAGAATTATTGCTTTGATTTCTAATTTAAAAAGGTGTGGAGTTTTGAATGCTGTTGTTACTTTAATGGATGGAAGACAAATTCAGCATAAATTTGATAAAATTTTACTGGACGCTCCTTGCTCTAGTTCTGGCACAATAAGAGGGCTAACTAAAAATTCTGAATTTATAGCAAGATCATGGAATTTAGAAAGAATCAAAAGCACTGCTGGTTTACAGAAGAAATTAATTTTAAATGCTTATAATTTATTAAATAAAAAAGGAGTTTTAGTTTATTCTATTTGCTCTTTAGAACCAGAAGAGGGAGAGGAAGTTATACAATTTTTACTGGATAATACTGATGCAAAAACTGAGAAGATTGACTTAAAAATTAAATCTGGAGTAAATTTAGAATTTAATGGGAAAAAATATTCTGATGAAATTAAGAAATGCATAAAATTATGGCCCCAATATCATGATACAGAAGGATTTTTTATTGCAAAGATTAAGAAGAATTAAGATTTAAAAGAGAATGTAACATTTTTTACTGAAACTCATGTTGATACACCTATTAATAATATTTGGTGACTCGCTCACCAAAGTATACTCCTAATTGAGTAACCATCTGATTCAGTCCCAGATTGACTGCCACTTTTCTGACAAATCACTAATAATCAAGTAAAGTATCTTGAATAAAGAGTCATCAGTAGGAATGAGTCTTATATATCATTTACTTTGATATGATAGTTCGACTTCTATTTTGGGGGTTTTTTTCAAGTCCCTGACTGCTCTTGAATATACAATTGCAGCAACATATTTCATTTCTTCTTCTGTAAATTCTGCATCAATTTTTACAAAACCAAGATAATTTTTAGTGCCATTTATTTCAAATATTCTTAACATTCCAGAACAAAACATAGCTTCTAATTTTACTACCATAAAAATCACCTCAAAAATATTAAGTTAAATATTCTTAATAATAATTGCTGAAAAATTCTCGAAATGTATTTAATTTTTCATGTAGAGATTGCGATTTTTCGATTTGAAACTTGAACATTTTTCAGATTAGGCTGGAAATTTTAATCGAAACCTTTAATAATTTAAATCTTATTTTAGCTTATAATGAATTTAATTGATAGAATTAAGCCTTTTAAAGAAGAAGAAAAAATTGTCGAGAATTTAACAAAAGAAGTTTTTTCAAAATTAAATAAGATTAGGAATGTGAAATTTGTTTTGGGTGGGAGTGTTTCAAAAGACACTTGGCTTAAAGGAACTAATGAAATTGACATATTTGCAAAATTTAATTATTTTAAATTTAAAGAAAAAGATATTTCTGCTGTATTGTGTAAAGAATTAAAAAAATTATTTAAACTAAAATTAGTTCATGGATCAAGAGATTATTTTCATATCAATTTTAAAGGTTTTACTTTTGAAATTGTCCCAATTTTAGATATTAAAAATCCAAAGGAAGCCAAAAATGTAACTGACTTAAGCCCTTTACATATTAATTTTGTAAAAAAATACCCTAAATTAAAGGACGAAATAAGATTATTGAAGATGTTTTGCAAGACAAATTCTCTTTATGGCGCTGAATCTTATATTTCGGGATTTTCTGGCTATACTCTGGAAATTTTAGTAATTTATTATAAAAATTTTAAAAATGTTTTAAAAAATGCAACTAAATGGAAAGACAAAACTATAATTGATATATTAGGAAAAGTTAAAGACCCTTTAAATGAATTAAATCCTTCTAAAATTGTCTCCCCTTTAATTATTATTGATCCTGCTGATCAAACTAGAAACATTTCTGCTTCCTTAAGCCATGAAAATTTTTACAAATTTATTAATTTAAGCAAAGAATATTTGAAAAATCCTTCTGAAAAATTCTTTGTAGAAAGAAATGAAATTCCTAAAGATGCTTTTGTTCTAAAAATAATTCCCTTGAAAGGTAAAAAAGATGTAATAGGTGCTAAAGCAGTAAAAGATATGACTTATATAAAAAATAAGTTAAATGAACATGTTTTTTTTGTAAATAAAAGCGAATGGTTTTGGAATAAAGAAATAGTTTTTTGGTTTAAAGTTAAAAATAAAAAATTATCAATGTACAAAATACATAAGGGACCCCCAGAATCTTTAGAAAAAAATGTTGACGAATTTAAGAAAAAGCATAAAAATATTTTCTTGAAAAAAGGAGTTTATTACGCCAAAATAAAAAGAGAATATGTAAAGGTTGAGGATTTAATTAAAAAATTATTAAAAGATAAATATGTAAAAGAAAGGGTGAAGGAGATAAAATGGAAATAAAGCCAGGCAAATACTTGCACTTTAAAGGCCATTTAGTCGAGGTAATTGGGATAGGAAGACACAGCGAGACTTTGGAAGAATTTGTTGTATATAAACATGACAACGAAGAATTTGGGAGGGGAAGTTTATGGATAAGACCTAAAACCATGTTTTTAGAAACTGTTAAAATTGATGGAAAGGAAGTGCCAAGGTTTAAATTTATTAATAAAAAAATTGACAGAAAACTTTATAAATAAGTTTATATCAATTAGTTTTAAGTTGTTTAATTCTTCAAAATTAAGGGGAGAAGTTATATGGAAAATATAAATGATTATGTTAAAAAAGGTACAACTACTGTAGGTATAGTTTGTAAAGAAGGAATAGTATTGGCTGCAGACAAAAGAGCCACTTTTGCAGGAAGAATAATTGCTGATAAAAATGTTGATAAAATATTTAAAATCTCTGAGAATATGGCAATTACAACTGCTGGAACTGTATCTGATGTTCAATTAATCACAAAATTAATCAAAGCTGAATTAACTTTAATAAAAGTTAGATCAGGAAGAGAAGCAAGTGTTAAAACAACTGCCAATTTGTTGGGAGCTATTGTTTATCAAAATATCAGAAAATTCAGTCCAATTTTAGGCATAACTGGTTTTATTTTGGGCGGAAGAGATGAAACTGGATTTTATTTATATGAGCTGGGACCTGATGGAAGTGTACTAGAACATAAAGATTATGCAAGTGATGGTTCTGGAATGGTTCATGCATGGGGTGTTTTAGATACTTTATATAAAGAAGGACTAACTATCCAAGACGGTGTGAAATTGAGTGTTAGGGCAATAAATGCAGCAATGCAAAGAGATGCTGCAACAGGTGAAGCTATTGATGTATTTACAATAACCAAAGATGGAGTAAAGAAAGTCTTGACAAAGAGACTAGAAACAAATATTATAATTTAATTTTTTATTATTAATTTTCTTAAAATTTGAGAATTTTTAAACAAATACAATGGCAGATATTTTAGAAGAAGTAATGAAATTTATTCCTGATAAAAATAAGATTAGTGATTCTTATTTTGAGGGAGCAAATATAGTGCTTTATACTAAAGATAAGGATTTCTTCCTAGACAATAATGGAATTATAAAACAAATAGTAGATTCTATAAAAAAAAGAGTTGAATTAAGACCTGATCCGGCTATTTGCATGGATATTGAAAATGCTGAAAAAATTATAAGGGATATAATTCCAAAAGATGCTGGCGAGATAAATCTTTTGTTTGACATACAAAGATCCTTAGTTACAATTGAGGTTGAAAAACCTGGGGTGGCTATTGGAAAACAAGGTGAGGTTTTAAAAGAAATTAGAAAAAAAAGTTTCTGGGTACCAATTATAAGAAGAACCCCTGCAATAAGATCAAAAATTATCGAAAATATTAATCACGTTTTATTTGAAAATAATGACTATAGAAAAAAATTCTTGAACAATGTCGGAAAAAGAATTTATGGTGGGTGGACTAAAGGAAGAGTTGATGAATGGATAAGAGTTACTTTTTTAGGGGCTGGAAGACAGGTTGGCAGGAGCTGCTTATTTTTACAAACTCCTGAGTCTAAAATTTTATTAGACTGCGGAATTAATGTTTCTGCCCAAACTAATGAAGAGATGTTTCCTTTATTAGAAGCACCAGAATTTAAAATTGATGAATTGGATGCTGTTATTATTTCACATTCACATATTGATCATGTTGGATTTTTACCTTATTTGTATAAAATGGGATTTACTGGGCCTACTTATTTAACAGCACCGACAAGGGACATTGCTGCTTTGCTTTGTTTGGATATTATAAATATTGCACAAAAAGAAGCAAATAAAGCAATTTATTCTTCAACTGATATTAAAAACATGGTAAAACACGCTATTTGTTTGGATTATGGTGAAGTGACTGACATAACTCCAGATGTAAGATTAACTTTTTATGATGCTGGGCATAAGTTAGGAAGCGCTTTGTGCCATTTACATATTGGGAATGGATTGCACAACTTAGTCTATTCTTTAGACAGAAGCATGAAAGTCCCCATAGTGGATATTAACAATAATGTTGAATTTGTTGAAATAGGTAAATTTACAGATGATTTATTTAATAAGGGAGGTGTTATAATAGACAATGGCCATGTTCAAGAAAGACCAAATATAGAAAGATATTCTACATTTGCTTTTAATCCTAAGACTTTAAAATCAGAATTAGCTGACATAACTAGTTTTACTAGACATCCTGTTACTGAAGAATTATATAAAATTAAAACTGATACAGGTAGATCTTTAACAGTAACTAAATCGCATAGCTTATTTACTGCTAAAAATGGAAAAATTATTCCTGTTAAAACTTCTGACTTAAAAATAGGAGATTTTATAGCTGGGTCTAAAAAAATTTCTTCTCTTAATGTTGGAGAACCTATTATTGATTTACTCCCTTATTTAGGGGATTTAAGAATTTCAATAAAAGATGAAACTATAATCACTAATTTAATTTCCAGTCTTAAAGAAAAATTTTCAAAATTAGAAAATAATGATAAGGAAATAGTTGAGAAAATTTTATTTGCTTATTATAGGGGGTTTTACAAAGAAGAAATAGCTAAAAAATACCTTATACACCCAGGAAGAGTAAGAAGGATATTATTAAATTTAGGCTTAAAAAGTCAACCTAGAGTTAAAGAATCTTTCCCTGATAAACTTATTTTATCAAGGGATCTTGCGAGATTTTTAGGATATTATATTTCAGAAGGGTATCCTGTAAAAGATAGTCAAACTGTTCATATAGCTAATGATAATAATGAAATTCTTCAAGATTGTTATAATATAATAAATAAAGAATTTAATATTGAAGGGGATTTAAGATATGAAGATCATTGTATTTTATTTAATTCTAAACAATTGAAATATTTATTATCCAAAGTTTTGAAATGTGGCTCTAATGCTTATGAAAAGAGAATCCCTAAGGAATTATTATTAACTAATAAAGATATTATTTCTGATTTATTATATGGTTTATTTTCTGGAGACGGCGGGATAAGAAATAGAATTAAAGCAAGAGAAATTAATTATGGGAGTAAATCAAAAGGACTTACAGAAGATATTGCTTTTCTATTATTGCAGTTTGGTTTAGTACCAACATTAGAGTTTAACAAGACTTCAAAAATGTTTAATTTACATCTTTATAATGCTGAAAAAATAGTTCAATTTTTAGAAGAAATTAATATTAATAATAACCAAAAAGAGGGTTTAATTAATTCTTTAGAAAATTTAAAAACAACAAAAGGAAGTTTTGATATGAGGATTCCTTTAGTCGCTTTGTCCGATAAAGCTCATGAAAGCGAAGTTGTAAAAGCATGGAGTAATGCTAAATCCTGCGGAATAAGTAAATTATGTTACGAAGAACTTCTTGAAGAAGATTTAATTTTAATATATTCTGATTTATTATTTGATAAAATAAAGGCTATAGAAAAAGTTGAATCAACAGGACACTATGTTTATGATTTAAGAATTAATGGTTATGAAAATTTTGTAGCTGGAGATGGGTTCTTATTTGCACATAATACTGGGGATTATTTATATGAAAACTCGAATTTGCTGGGCGCTGCTGTAACCAGATTTCCAAGATTAGAAACAATAATTATGGAAGCAACTTACGGTAGCAAGAAAGATACTCCTCTTACAAGGAGAGAATGTGAATTATTTTTTACAGATATAATCAAAAAAACCTTAGAAAGAGGTGGAAAAGTTTTAGTTCCTGTTTTAGGTTCTGGAAGAGCCCAAGAGATTATGGTTATTTTAGATAAGTTAGTTAGGGAGGGAACATTACAAAAAATACCAGTTTATGTTCAGGGATTAGTATGGGATATTACTGCAATTCATACTGCTTATCCTGATTTTTTCAATAGTAGAGTAAAGAAAATGATTTACCATAAGGATGAAAATCCTTTTTTGAATGAAATGTTCATGCGAGTTGGATCAAGAAAAGAAATGCTAGATGTTGTAGAAGAAAAGGGACCCTGCGTTATTTTAGCAACATCAGGAATGTTAACTGGAGGAGCTTCTTTGGAATACTTTAAGATGCTTGCTGACAATCCAAAAAATTCAATAGTATTGAATTCTTATCAAGGACCTGGATCTATTGGAAGACGATTAGAAGAAGGAGATAGACAGATTAATTTTATAACTGGAAACAAGCAAGAAACTGTTGAAGTAAAGATGGATGTTAATGTTATTCATGGTTTTTCTGGGCATAGCAACAGAACACAGACAATGAATTTTGTACATAATTTAGATCCTAAACCAAAAAAAATAATTTTGGTTCATGGAGAAAGTTCTAAATGTCTAGAATTAGCTTCGGACTTACATAAAATGACGAGATTAGAGACTTTGGCTCCAAAAAACTTGGAGGCTGTAAGACTTAGGTAAACTTTTTAAGAAAAAGTTTAATCGAAATGTTACGCAAATTATTTAATTTTTTTAAAGGAAGAAGAAAGAATTTAGAAGATATTCTGATTTTAAAACTAAAGAAGTAATAAGATTATATATGGCAGGAATTACAAATACAAAAGATATTGCAAATAAAATAGAAGTTAATATACAAAAAGTTCAGCGAGTTTTAAAATCTAATAATCTAGGAGCTCAAAGAATATTAACACCCAAAAAGAAAAGAAATTGTAAAATTTGTTTCTCAAAATCAAAATTTATCTTGTATAGAAATAGCCAAACAATTTAATGTACATGAATCTGTTGTAAGAAGAGCATGCAAAAAATTTGGTGTGAAAAAATTAGACGCTCATAAATATAGACTTTCTCAAAAAATTCATTTGACCAGCCTTCAAATAGAAAGTAATTATAAGGTCTAATATTTTGGAACGACGAACAGCTATTATCTGTAACTTTTTTGTCTGCATTTTCTTGGCTTAGAATCGTTTGGTTTTGAACTTTCTGCAAATCTTACATCATTTATTAAAATAGCCCTATCATAGTCTAAAAATGTTTTTTTTAATAAAGGATTAAATTGGGCTAAAGCTTTTCCAATGCCTGTTCTGCAAGCATCGGCTTGAGCATTCCATCCACCACCATTAACATTAATATTAATATCAACTTTTTTAGCTATTTCACCAGCCAAATAAATTGGCTCAAGAATTCTCATTTTTGCAACTTCTGGCTTATAATGATCTAATAAAAAATTATTAATTTTAACAATTCCTTTTCCAGCTTTCAAAGTAACTCTAGCTGTTGCCCTTTTTCTTTTACCTGAAACATGTACAATATTTGACTTTGATTTTTTTTCTGCCATGTAACCTTTTTATAAAAAAGCTTAACCAAAAGATAAAACTATTTTTTTAGATGCTTGCAAAGCTCTCCTACTGTTATATAACTTCCTTTTTTTAATTTTGTGTATTTTGCATTTTCTAATGTTATCCCTTTAACATTTTTTGGATTTCCAGGATAACACTTAATTCTTTTATATGCTAATTTTCCCCTTTCTTTTTTATATGAAATCATCCCCCTAATAACTCTCTTAAAAAATTTCATTGGAATTTTAGGCATAAATGGCCCCTTAAATGGTTCACCTAAATTGTCTCTCCATAAATATTTTTCAACAACAACTTCTTTTGATCCTGAAATTACAGCTTTCTCTACATTAATTATTATTACTTCTTCACCTAATAAAGCTTGTTTAGCAGCATAGGTTGCTACTCTCCCCATGATTAAATCTTCTGCGTCTATTATCATTTGAACCTTTTTAGGAAAAAGTTTTACCAAAAAAACTACCCTATGATTTTAACTCCTGTACCTTTTGGATGCTTTTTCATTAATTCATGAATTGATAGATTGTCTTTTAATTTTTGCTTTGCAGATTCTGAAAAGTTGAAAGCTGCAACTGTAACATTATGATCTACATTGCCTTTGCCCAAGACTTTTCCTGGAACTACAATTATATCGTTTGGTTTTGTTACTCTGTTTATTTTATCTATATTAACTTCCCGCATTTTTCTTGTAGGTTTTAATAATTCAAGAGCTATAGCTTTCCATATTTTTGCTTTTTTCGCTGTGCTTGTTTTTTTTAATTCAACTACTAAATTCAACAATAATTCATTTGTTTTTGTGATGTGTTTATCCATTTTAACCTTTTATCAAAAAGCCTAACAAAAAAACTTTAATCTGTTTCCTTAATCTTTTTTAATTGCTTTGAAAAATCATCTAATTTGTCGTTAAAATCTTTCACTGCACTTGAAAGTATTTCTTTTATTGTTAATTGACCCCAAGACTCTATTTCAAAAACAAAATCTTCTTCACTAAACTTTACATCTATATTATTTTCTTTTGCATAATCGAAACATGCCTCATTCCATTTTAATACATTGTCTACTTCTATTTTTTTACCTTCAATTTTTACCAGTCCCTTTGGAACTTTTTCTGCAAATTCTTTTATTTTAGAATCTTGCTTTACAATAAATTCTGGGTATCCCCTGTAAAAAACTAAAGCTGGACTGAATTTCATATGATCAGAGCCTTTTCCTAAAACTGCGCAAGCTTCTAAAATTAATTCTTGCCCTTCTAATAATTTAGTTATTGGGATACTTGAAAATATTGGCTTAACTTTTGGATCTTGTGATTTTAATTCTGAAGAATATACTGTGCCTGGGCCTTTTACCTTTAAAATTAATTTTAATTGACAATTTTGGCAACCTTTACCTTCACATTTACATTCATTTGGTAGGTTGTAGGATTTAAGATCTGTTTTAATTGGAATTAATCCTAATCTATGAGCTATTGTTTCATCATATAAAGCTGAACTATTTTTAGATATTTCTACTTCTTCTATAGCCATTACTGGAACTTCATTAATAATTAATCTTCTTAAAGTATTAGCTAATACTGGGTTTATGCTTTTAAAAACAAAGCTAACAGAGTTTTCTTCTTTATCTAAAAGTTGGATATTCATGCTATTTTTGAGTTTTAATTTGATTTATAAATATTACTTTTTATTTTTTAGAAACAGAGTGATTTTGTTTACTTTTCAATTCTTCCCTGATTTTTTGCAGATTTTTTCTAGTTTCTTCCCCAATTTCGAGAGTTATTGTGTTGTTATTTATTGAATATTCTGGTCTTTCTAATCCAATATCGGCAAAAGCCGTTTTTAGTAAAAACGCTATTTTCTTAAGAATATGAAAACTTCTCGGTCCTTTTTCACTATCTTTACTTTTAGACCAGTGTTCATTTACTGATACTAATACATAACTGCTTTTAATTAAAGAATCTAGGTAAAATTTTGCTTGTTCATCATCAGAACTAAATAATTTATTTCTAGAAAGATTTAATTTACTTATATCTAAATGTGCTCCATTATTTGGGTTGTTTAAATATTTTTTTAAAGATTCTAAGGAATAAAATACATTTGAAGGTTTTGTTTCATTTGGCTTGTTTATGGCTCTTCTTACTAAATTAAAATATTCATCTAGAAAACTATTTTTATAATCTAAAAATGAACCATTTTTAACAATCTCTTTAGCGATAGATTCAATGACTAAATTTTCCAAAGTATTGTAATTTTTAACAAAATCATCAAGAGAAACTTTTCTAGCAATATCTCTAGCTCTTATAAAATTTATTTCAAATTCCCTAGCTAATAATTCAGTTAAATCTGCGTCTGGATCTTTTAATAGTTCTTTTCCAATATATTCCATTAAAATAAAACAGAATTTCAGCTTTATAAATCTTATTATTTGTTATTACTATATAGTTTATACACGACGTCCTCTGCGACCACCACGTTTTCTGCAACCATCACTGGGAACTGATGTAACATCTTCTATAATTCCAACTCTTAATCCGACTCTTGATAATGTTCTTATTGCTGCTTGCGCACCAGGACCTGGACTAGCTGGACCATTATGACCTCCAGGAGCTCTTATTTTAATATGAATAGCATTAATTCCTTTTTCTTTAGCTTCTTCTGCTGCCTGCCTTGCAGCTCCCATTGCTGCTGTTGGGCTACTTTCAAGTCTATCAGCTTTTACCATCATTCCACCAGAAGCTTTTGCTATTGTTTCAGATCCTGACAAATCAGTAATATGAATTATAGTATTATTATAGGATGAATAAATATGCACAACTCCCCACTTTAATTTTTGTTGTTTTTGATATTGCTGGTTCATGTTAATTTTTGATTAAACTTTTCTTAAAAGTTTATTTAGCTTCTACCTCAACTAATTTTTCTTCTTTAGTATTTGTTTCTTTCATGAAATGCTCTTTTTCTTTTTGAAGATCTTTTTCTAATTTTTTAGTCAGTCTTTCAGGATGATCTTCCTTGCTTAAATCAGAATTTGGATAAAACGATATCTTGGTTTCTTCTTCTTTTTTTACTAAATAAGAAGGAACATTAATCCTTTTATTTTCTATTGATATATGCCCGTGAATTATAAATTGACGAGCTTGCTCAATTGATTTTGCCAAACTTAATTTAAAAACAAAAGTCTGTAATCTTCGTTCAAAAATACTATCTAATTTTAATTCAAGAACATCATCCAAAGTTGCATTTTCTGAAATTAAATTTAATTTTGCCAATTTTGAAATTAATTGCTTTTTTTCTTTTTCACCTTGTTCTGTTTGAGAAGCGATTAAACTTTTAGCCTGAGCTTTAAATCTTTTAATAGTAGAAATCATTTTCCACACTTCTTTTTTATTTTTCAATCCAAATCTATTTAGTAATTCTCCCTCTTCTTTTAACCTTGTTGCTTGCCAAGGATGAGAAGGAGTACTGTATTTTTTTCTGTTTTTCTTTGGATCTCCCATTTAACATTTGAACCTTTTTTGAAAAAAAGCTTCAGGAAAAAACAAAAACATTTTTCTGTAAACTCTTTTTCTAAAATGGTTAACCTGTTTTACCTTTCTTTGGTTTTTTTACTCCTAATGATTTTCCTTTATGGAAATGTGATCTTGTACTTTGTCCTCTTACTGGGAGGCCAATACCATGCCTAATACCTTTATAAGATTTAATTAATTTCATTCTTTTTATATCTAATTCTTTTCTTAATCTAAGATCAGAACCTAATAAATGTTCATCTTTGCCTGTTTCTATATCTCTTCTCCTGTTTAAAATGAATGTTGGAAAATTATGTTTTAAGGGATTTTTTATTACTTCTTCTATTTTCTTAATTTCATCTTCAGAATAAGAACCAATTGGTTTTTTTCTATCTAATTTTAAATAATTACAGACTGCATTTGAAAAACTGTAACTTACCCCAAAAATTTTGGACAATGCAAAAAAAGTATTTGTATCTCCTTTTAGGTCTGTATTGACAATTCTGATGATTTGTTTTAATTCTGACATTTTTGAGAATTATAATAAAGAAGGCATTTAAAAAGGTTTAGGTTTTTAATTAATGAACAACCTGTGTTTGTCTTCTCCCCTAATTTCTAATAAGATTCTTTTTATAATAAGTTTCTTAGGATCTGGTATAAGCTTAACTCTTTTTCTTATGTCTTCAAAATTTTCGAATGGTTTTTCTGATCTTTTTTCCAAGATATCCTGCATGTGTTTTTTACCTACTCCTGGAAGCAATTCTATCTGGTGTTTTCTTATATTAATAGGATCTGCTTTATTGAAGAATTCTACAAATTTTGCTTCATTTTTATTTACAAGATCTATTATTATGGCCTCTAATTCAGATTGGGCTGTTTGGGTTAATTTTTCTGCTGGAATTCTTCCAACTATATGATGTATTTTTTCTCTTTTACCTTCCCCCATATAAACTTCTTCATAAGGCTGTAAGAAAACATTTCTTTTTGGAACTAATTCAAGAATTATAAAATGCTCCTTACCTAGAGCTTGAGCTATGGGGGTCTTTTTGTGCATTGGCCTTGTATCGAATGGATATCCATTCGGGAGGAAATCCAATACTATTGCTTTCTCTTCTTTTATTTCTTTCTTGAACATGTTTTATTTTAAACATTCTATTTTAAACATTCTAATATCTTTTTAAGGTCTTCTTGTTTTAATATTACATTATCACCTGAAAATACTGCTTTAAGGCTGTCAATATCTTTTGGCATTATGTCTATTAATTTTACAATGTGTTTTTCTTTTAATCTTTCAACTCCAGATTCCTCTAATTTTTTTTTTAATTCATTAAACTCTTTTATTTTTAAATTTGATACTTTTGATATATAATCAAGGACTTTTGTTTCTCTTGGTGATAATGATTTATCTTTTTTATTTATACTTTCTATTGCTTCCTTTACTTCTGGTAAAGATATTGGTATTTCTTCTAAAACTTCTATTTCTGCCATTTTATGCCTTAGATAAGTGTACTGGATGAACTATTAAATTTTTTGTTTTAGTTTTATCTTTTATTTCTACTATATAGCATTCGCCTCTTTTCCTTTTTATAGTGCCTTTGCTGCTGTGAAACCTAGCGAAATATAAACCCTTATGAACAGATGGATTAGCACTTAAAGATACTTTTTCTCCTACTTTGAATGACTGGAGATATTTTCTAATACTAACTTTGCCCCTGTCTCTAATATTCCTTCTAAATTTAGCTCTTGTTTTTCTTCTTGTTCCACCTATTCTTCGTACCATTTGTTTTGTTATTTAGACAGGCATTTATAAAGCTTTTCTTAAGAATGCTCAGTAGAAATCCTCTAACTATCTGCATGCCAACTTTGATGCTCTTACTGTTGAACCTTCAATTCTTTTTATTACAGGATTTATAGTTTCTATTTTTGATCTGTAATTAGCTCTTAATTTGTTAATCCTTCTTTTCGCTTTCCAAATAATAATTTTAATAAGCCCTTCAGCATTTTTCTAGAATCCAGCACCCTATTTTAACATAATAACTTTTTCTTTTGTGGAATTTATATTTTTGTTTAATTAATAAATTATAATCATAAACTCCAGAAACAGAAAAATTATTTGTCTCAGCTAATTTTTTTATAAATTCCTTGCTTTCAATCTTGTGTAAAGAATAAATTTTTTGACTTATTTCCATGGCCTTTTCCAAAAATATTTTGTCATTATGCTCTTTTTGCACGCCAAAAGGTGGATTCATTAAAACTACATCAGCTTTTTTCTCAAATTCATTAATATCCTTGTTAAGAAAAATTCCATTTTTAAGTTTTAATCTTTTGTAATTCTCCTTTGCTGCATCTATGGCATCAATATCTTTGTCCAAAAAATAAACTTTCTTTGCTTCCATCAGCAAAGCACCAATGCCAAAAATTCCATTTCCACAGCCCAAGTCAGCAATTGTCTTTCCTTTTATGTCATTATTCAAAAAAGCTTTCCATAGAATATCTCCAGCTATTTCTCCCTCTGTTTGATATTGCTCTAAATTTAATTTCAGAATTTCCTGTTCTTTTAATCTGGAAAGTAAAATGCTTAATTTCTTTTTGTCATAATTCATTTTTACAGTTGAAATAACATTATTTTTTCTTTAATTTTAATAAATCCCCTATAGTTAAAGAACTATTTTTAAAGTCCAATTTTACCTTCTCTTCTTTATATTCTTCAGTCAATTTAATCCTAAAAAAACTTTCAAGCTTTTTAATAACAGCCTCATTTGGCTCTATGTCTTTATTTTCAATTTTGTGGATTAAAGAAAGTTTTTCATTTAGTTTTTTTGCAAGATCTTCCTGAGTAAAATTTTGTTTTTCTCTTAATTTTTTTATTAATAAATTATAATTTTCTTTTAATAAAACAACAGTTTCATCTTTCCTGAATTTTGACTTTACAAGCTTATTAAATTCTTTTTCCTTCTCAATCAAAACTCCAAATTTAACACAATTTTTACAGACCTCCATCAAGCTTCCTTCTATCTGTGCTCTAAACAATTCTCCAGAATAACCGCATAAGTCACAGCTCATTTTGAATCACTTTTCAATATTTTCTCGTTTGCATATTTAAATATATCCGACAAATTTGGAGTATCACTAACTTCCATATAATATGCTTCATCTATTAATACACTTGGTGCATTAGTTATATTATAATTAGTTTTTATCATGCTTACTTTTGCTTAACTCATCATAAGGTTTGTCATTAGAATAAAAAAAGAAAATAGTAACGAAGTTTTCGTTGCATACGGAATTAAGTTTTTTAATTATTTTATAATGGTTAAGCTCGAGCGCGCTATAAAGCTTTTTTTGCTCTAAAACTCTTTTATCATTTTTTCCTAATCTAAATTCTAAGGTATTAATTAAATCTCCAACAAAATCTAATTTTTCTGAAGATTCAAGTAATAATTTATTGCTGCAATTCTTTTCATCTTCAAATTCAATAAAAAGCCGGTCTAAAAATATTAGATTATCCTTGATTAAGCTATTTTCATAATATATACGTTGATAATTCAAATAAGAAGATGTATATGCTATTAAAAAAATAATAACAAAAATAATAATAGTTAAAATAAATGATGCTATATATTTCAAAATAAAAGAATCTTTTTTATTATCCATCCTCTGATCTCCAAATAATTTTTCTATTAGTTATAACATAAAAAAATGAAATAATCCACCATAAAGCAGATAATAATAAATAAAAGCTAAGGAAAAAAACAAAATTTAATTTTGCATTAGTTAAGTCAAGTTTATTTTTATTGGAAAAAAATAAGTAAAGAGCAAGTATCGAAATAAATAAAATAGATAATAAAAAAAGAGGCTGGCTAAAAAGACTAAAAAGATATTTTTCAAAAACATAAGAATTTAATTCAAAAATGCTGCCAAATTTATAATTAATAATAACTAAATAATCTAGATCATTTTTTATTTTGATTAGTCGTTTAATAACAACATAAACTGTTAATATAGTAGGCACAAACATTGTCATTAAAGCTAAAGGCAATACTAATATTCCCAAGGGTCCTTTATTTATGCCAAACAAATTTCTATAATTCCAAAGATTCTTTATCAAGCCAGAATACCATCTTCTTCTTTGTACTAATAATTCATTAAAAGTTTTAGGAGCGCTCGTGTAAACAATAGCTTCTGGAACATTTTCTATTCTAAGTTTTTTGCTTTGTATTCTTAATGCTATCTCTAAATCCTCTGTAATATTTTTCTCGTCAAAACCTCCATATTTTTTAAAAAAGTTTCTTCTATAAGCTGAGAAAGCTCCAGGAGTTACATGCATGGAATCTATAACTGCAAAAGCCTTTCTTAAAAAAACGCCAAGAGCATATTCAATATGCTGAATTTTCTGCCATAAACTTTTTGGTTTATAAACTCCCATCGATGGTGTTACTGCCGCAACTAGTTTATTATCGAAAAAACTTATCATTCTTTTAACAGTGCTTGGATTAACAAAAGTATCTGCATCCATGGTAAAAATAATATCAGCTTTCGAATTATTAATGCCTAAATTTAAAGCAGAACCCTTTCCCCCGTTTTTCTTTTTTAATACTTTTAATTTTGGATCTTTAAAAGATTCAAATTTTTTTGCTATTTCATATGTTCTGTCCCTGCTTCCATCATCAACAACAATTATCTCCAATTTATTTTTTGGATAATCAATAGCTAAAGCAGATAATATTGTTTTTTCTATGCTCTTTTCTTCATTATATGCTGGAATAATAATGCTTACTGTTTTATCTTCAGATTCCTTATATTTATATTTTTTATAATAATAATATAAATTAATTGCATAAAATATTGCTGCAAATAATCCAATAAAAGATGAAACATAGACTACCAAACTATAAAAGTTAACCATTATCTCAAACTATCAACATAACTTTATAAACATTATTAAACTTACTTTTTAAAATGCTGTCAATAATAGTTCCTACTTTAAATGAAGAAAAACACATCCCTAATTTATTAAATTGTTTAAAAAATCAGACATATAAAAATTTTGAGATAATAGTCGTGGATGCTCACTCCAATGATAAAACAAAAGAAGTTGTTAAAAAATTTAAGAATTTAAAAATAAAAATTATTAATTCAGAAAAAAGGAATGTTGCTTATCAAAGGAATATAGGTGTAAAATATGCTAATAATGAAAGAATATTGTTTTTGGACGCAGATACAAAAATACCAAAAGATTTTTTGGAAAATGCTTTAAAAGAAATAAAAAATAATGAAATTTCAGCTTGCAGAACTTATCCCGACAGCTCTCACCCAATAGATATTTTTTTCATTTTTCTTTTTAGGATTTATCTAAAAGCTTTGTACAAATTAATTGGATTTAATGGCTGCTGTCTATTTTCTTTAAAGTCAGTCCATAATAAAATAAATGGTTTTGATGAAACAATAAAAGTAAGCGAGGATTTTGATTATACAAAAAGAATAAAGAAATTTGCAAAATTGCATCTCTTAAAAAAGCCATATATAAAAATATCCATGAGAAGATTTGAAAAAAATGGCAGGATAAGAACAGGGTTAAAGATTTTGGTAATAGGAATTTATATTGATTTTGGGGGCAGAATTAGAAATAATCTTTTCAATTATAAGTTCAATGAAAAATAATTTTTGCTAAATTTTTTTGATAAAACTTTTAAGAAAGAGTTTTCTAGAACATTTTTTTAATGCCTTGTTCTTCAACAGCTTGCTTTATTTTGTCTTTTGCTTCTGACTCGGCAATGTCAAAATATTCATAAAAATTATTTGTTACTTTTAACAGTCTTGTTCTTCCTTTTTTTTCAGCAGAAACTAAATTGTTTTCTCTCAGGTATTTGATGTGGTCATATGCTTTATTCCCTCTTATCTTTATTACCTCACTTTGTGTGACTGGTTGCTTGTAAGCAATAATTGCCAATGTCTTTGTAGTTGGACTGTCTAATTCGCTTCCAGAAAGCAGCCTGTTTGTTAAATACCCAAACTTTTTTTTAATGTTTAATTTAAATTTCCCCTCATTTTCCTGTATCTCCAAAGCACAATTTTTGTTTTCATAATCCTTTTTTAGTTCCTCTAAAGCCTCTTTTACCATCCCAATGCTTCCGACCTCGCAGTATCTTCCCAAGTCTTCTAAAGAAACAAACTTTCCAAGAGTAAACAACACTGCTTCAACTTTATACTTTAATTCTGTATTCTCCATAAGAAGAATATTTAACTGGGAATTTTTAAACCTTATGAATTATAAAGTAGATAGGAAATGCCTAAGTGGAAATTGAACTAAATAAACCATAGTATAAGGCTTAATTTCCTTATTTTCAAGATATCGTAGTGCTAAAACCTTTTGCTGATATCTCAAGAATCTTAACCTTGCGTTTTGTCTTTTCTGTTCTATGTTTTTTGAAAAGTAAACTTTTAGCCATTCGTCGTAATAATCCTTATTTTTTAGCCTCCATTCCCTAGCCATTAAGGTTAATTTTTTCCTATTTTTCTGCCTGTATTCTAAAACTCTAATCTGCATCTGTTCTTGCTGCTATATCTTTCATGAAGAAAATCTGCTATTATTATGGTTTACAAATTTTACTTTGACAACTCATACCTCAAAATAGCAGCCACACTTCCAAGGTCTTTCAATTGTTTTCCTTCTCTTGTATCAGTAGAAATTAGCTGTATTTTTGCCCCAGTTTTCTCACATAAGCTTTCAAGTTCTTCAATTCCATTTTCATCATAGTCCTCACTAACTAAAACAACCTCAACAGCACCTATGTCAAGGGCTTCTTTAACCTCTTTTGCACCATAAACAACTTTATTTGGTTCCTTGCCCAATTTTTCGAAAAACCTTGTCATAATAATTCTTTCCTGGACAATTATTTCATTGGCAAGTAAATCATGACTTCTTTCAACTAGGTCATGTAGCCCAGACTCATCAGTATAAGTAATATCCTTTATGCCAATTATTTTTTTTCTGATTTCATTGTTCAGGTATTCTACAAATTCCTCTTTAGTAGGGCCAGGGCCGCCCAAGATTATGCCTTTCATCTCTTTTTTTCCTAAAAATTCTTTATTAAGAATATCGCTTATCCTATAATAAAATTCTTTTGCAGCTTCTTCTCTTAATCTTGCGAACCTATTTGATGAATTATGAACTAATATACCATTTGCAAAAAAGTTGCCAGAAGAAGTTTCTAAATCTACCAAGTCTAAATTAGTCGCTCTATTAATTATTTTATTGATTGGTTCATTTTCAAGTTTATCATTAAATAGTACAGATTTTTCAGATAAATTTCTTGCTGAAGTTTCAACTAATTTATTTTTATCAATAATAAAAAAAGTATGATCTAATGAAGAGCTAATAGATTTATTATTTTCTGTTAAAATTTCTATTATAGAGGGTTCTTTCTTTGTCCATTTATTAGTGCATTTTGCAAAAATTATTTTTTTATTGCTTATATCAAATGCTTTTATTTCATCACTAATTTTTACTTCTTTTATTTTTATTATTTCTTTTTTAGTTTCTACTAAAGTATCCGGAGTATGACATTGTCCTCCAGCCCTCGTTTTTCCCGGAACACCGGATGTAATATATTCAACCATCTTAATACTGGTTCCTCGTAAAATTCCAATTGCACATTCTCTCTTGTCCATGACAACTAATCCATAAACCTCTCTATGCTCCATCATGTCTTTTAATAAGTCTAAATAAAAAGTCTGGTCACATCTGTAAATTTTAACTTTCAAAGGTTCTGGGGGCTCAATGCTGTAAACCTGTATATCTACTTTATTATCAACTTTAGAAACATCTCCGGCAAAAACAACTAATCCATTTTCAGGTGTTTTCTTAAATAATTGCAAATGCTTTACAATTCTCTCTAAACTATCAGTAACATTTGCCCTTGTTCTTGCATCTTTAATATTGGAAGCAGTTCCTTGTTCTTGTTTTAAATGCCCGATTATTTTTACTAATTCATATCCAGCAGGGATGTAAACAGAAACTAATTCAGTATGTCTTCCCCTGACTACGGCTAGTGTATTTACAAATTTTTTTAACCTTTGTTTTGTCTTTAAGTCCATTTTATAATTCCAGTTTTATTTCTTTGCCAAATTCCAATTTTTGTATTTTATGAGTATTTATTATATCTTTTTCAATAATCCTGAACTTAACTGGAATTATTGCTTTTTTAATTTCTGCATTTAAAGGTTTATTATTGCTTTTTTTATAATTCCATATCTGGCTATTTAGTTCCATAATTGATTCGGAATCAATATCAACTTCTTTTATTTTTTCTGTTGTTGGGAATTTTTCTAAATGGATATTTTTATTTTTCCAATCTTTGTACAATCTATATGTAATAAGGGGGTTTATTGGAGCCAAAATCTTTAATATCTTGTCTAAAGAATAATATAATGTGAAAATGGCTGATTCTTGTTCTTCTTTTGTGAATTTTTTATCTGGATTATAAGCACGAGCTTTTACTAATTCTATGTAATGAGATGCAAAAAGTTCCCATAAGAAATTTTTTAATTTTATTGCTGGATTATGGAAATCATAACTTTTATAGTTATTTCTGGCAAGAGCAATTATTTTATTTAATTCATTTATTACTATCCTATCTAAAATTTCTAATTTTTTAGGTTTTTTTGTTTCATTAAACAGAAAAATAAATTTAGAAATATTTAGTAATTTTGTAATTGTTTTATTTGCACCTTCTATTCTGTCTAATGAACATCTAAAATCTGTTTTCTCTAAATTTCCTTCGATTGCTGCCCAAAGTCTAAATGGCTCTGCTCCAAATTTGTCAAGAATTACTTTTGGATCAATAACATTGCCTAAAGATTTAGACATTTTTCGCCCGCTTTCATCTACAATGTGATAATTAACCCAATGATCTTTAAATACAACTTTATTAGTCAATTGATAACAACGTAAAAGAGTATAATACCCCCATGTCCTTACAATCTCTTTTCCAGAAGGTCTTAAAGTACATGGAAATGCCTTTTTAAAAAATTCATTATCGCGTTCATACATCAAAATATATAACGGAGATATTGAGGAATCAAACCATGTATCGAAAACTCTTGTTTCTCCTGTAAATTTTTTAGATTGGCATTTTGGACATTCTTTTATCGGGAGATCTGATTTCCAGGGTTGATAGTATTTTCCTTTTTTAGGCAAAATAACTTCAGAACAATTTTGACAGTACCAAAGAGGGATTTCAGTAGCATAATATCTTCTTCTTGAAATCGGCCAATCTATTGAAACTGACTCAATCCAATTTAATAAAATATTTCGAGATTCAGGAGAAAAGAAATCAACTTTATTAGCAACTTCCTTCATTTTATCTTTGAAATCTAATTGTTTGAGATAAAATTCTTTCATAGAAATAAATTCTATTTCTGCTCCGCTGCGTTCGGAAATTGGTGTTCTATGAGAAATGGTTGTTTGTTTTAATATTAGAGTTTCAATTTTTAATTTTTCAATTATTTTCTCTCTTGCTTCTTTTACTTTTAATCCTTTTAAAAAACCAGAATGATGATTCATTCTTCCATCTTTTTCAATTGCTATAACTGGGTCTAAGTTCATTTCTCTAAAAAATCTTATATCTGATAAATCTCCAGCAGAACACATCATAACTAATCCAGTTCCCTTGTCTATTTGTGCTAATGGGTGTGGAATTATTTTTACTTCTTTATTATAAATTGGAGTTATTGCTGTTTTATTTTTTAGATGAAAATATCTTTTGTCTTCTGGGTTGTAAATAATCATAGCACATGTACATATAAGTTCTGATCTTGTTGTACCTATGATTATTTCTTCATTTGTCTCTTTAACTTTAAATTTTATTTCATTAAATAATGTTGGAATATCTTCATAATTTATTTCAGAATCAGCTAATGTTGTTTGTAATTTTGGATCCCAATTATTTATTCTTTCATCCTCATAAATTAAGCCCTTATTCCATAAATCAATAAATGTACCTTGAGTCAAAGTTCTATAATTTTCAGAATCTGTTTCATAAACTTCTCCAATTTTTTCTCCCTTTTCAAAAGAATTGAAACTTATGCCTAATCTTAGAAAAGAATCTATAGTTGCTGTTCCTGCTTCATCTAATAATTTTTTACATAATTCTAAAAATTTTTCTCTAGGAGTTTCTGTTAATTTTATATTAAATTTTTTTTCTGTTGCTATTTCTATTGGCAATCCATTTTTATCTAAACCTAATGGGAATAAAACTTCTTGTCCGATCATTCTTCTAAAACGAGCAAACATATCCATAAGAACATAAGTTGTTGCTTGTCCAATATGTACTGGTGTATTTATATAAGGAGGAGGGGTATCTATTGAAAATATTTTTTTCTTTGAATTTTTATTAAATTTGTATACTTTTTCTTTTTTCCATAATTCGTATACTTCTTTTTCTAATTCTTTTGTCCAACGCTTTATCTCTGATTTTATCATTCTTTTTTCCTTATATAGATGACATTTATATAATTATTTATCTCTGCTTTTCAAGGGGGCCGCACAGAGCCTGAAAGAAAATAATATAAACAAAAAGAATTTAGAAATTCTTATGCCAAAACCAAAAAGAGTAAGTAAGCCAAAAAAGAAGATGGCTAAAAAAAGAGAAGAAAAAGTCTGCAGATTTTGTTAATTTATAATGATTAATTTCAGAATAGCTGTAAAATCATTTATTATAAATAATGAAAATAAGCTTCTATTACTTAAAAGTACTATAAACATAATAAATATATTTGTATACAAGTTACCGCATATGTATACACATGGCAGAAACTGTATCAGTAAGAATATCAGAAGAAGATCTTAAAAAGATAAAACAAATATCAAAATATGGAAAAACCTCTAAATCAGAAGTACTCAGAGAAGTATTGGGTCTAGGTATTAAAAACAAAAAGTTAGAAATTGCCTTAGCAAAATATCGCAATGAAGAAATAAGTGTTGGAAAAGCAGCAGAACTAGCAGAAATACCTTTAACAAAATTTATGAATATTTTGGTAGAAAGAAATATTACCTTTCATTATTCTATAGAAGATCTAGAAGAAGATTTTAAGGATGATTTCTAATTCAACACCATTAATTATATTTAGCAAATTAAATAAATTAGATTTATTGTTAAAGATCTTATTGACAAAAAACAAATTATTATAAAAAATTTAGATCAAAAATGGCAAAATAAATCTGAATTTTTAAGAAAAACTTATCAATTAGGAAAAGGAGAAGCTGAAGCTATTGCTTTAGCTTTACAGGAAAAAGAAAATTATTTGTTAATAGATGATGAAACAGCTAAAAAAATTGCAAAACTTCATGAAATAAAATCTATTGGATCTTTAAAAGTTTTATTGCTTTCCTTTAAATCTAAATTTTTAATAGAAGATGAAGTTAAAAAAATGTTGATGGAGATGATAGGGAAAAATTTCAGAGTAAACTCAGAAGTTATAAATAGATTTTGGATTTTATTTGAAAAGTTAAAAGAGACTAATTAGCACCATGAAACTCATTGCCCTCTAGCAAGTTTCCATCTTGTTTAACAACCTCATTGCAAGTAATACAATAAAATAATTTATGCTCTCTAAGCTTTTTTAATCTATGTCCAACCTTTCCATTCTCAACTGTAACTGTAATGGTCTTTCCCCCCATCTTAACCTTTTTGACAAAAAGCTTAACCAAAAATTTTTATTCTTCAGTGAACACTTTTTCTATTCCCATTTTTCCCGAGGCTTTTTTCTAAGACTTATTTTCTTTTCCAAGGTTTTCTTTTTTAAAGAAAAGCTTAGCAGAAGTTTTCTTTTTCTTCATTTTTCTTTCTTATCATTCTTTTTAAAACTTCCCTTCCAACTGTGACTGCTTTTTGCTCTATTGGAAAACTGTACATGTTATAATTCCATCTTACATTAGAAATAGTTCCAAGAACTTGGACTAAAGGTCTTACCCATCCAACATATAATCTTTTTCTCTTGTACATTGTTCTGAAAATTCCAGCCCACCTTATTGCTTCCATAAATTTTTTGCTTTCTTCATTAATATAGCTTAATTCTTTGCAAGCTTCCCTAAAATTATCTGTCCATCCTTCTAAACTTTGGGGTGGTTTAAATCCTCTTTCAATAGCCTGTTCAAAACTAGGTGTTCCAGGATAAGGAGCATAAATATTCAATACATGTTCTGTCTTAGGATTAATCTCTTCTAAATCTTTTATAACATTTAATGTAATATAAACATCTTTCAAAGTCTCTCCAGGGTAACCCAGTATCCAGCTAAAATTTCCTTGAACATCATATTTTTTTAGATTCTTTGCAGCCATGTAATAAGCATCTGGTCCAGAATCCTTAGTCATATATTCCAAAACTTCAAAACTTCCGCTTTCAGCACCTATTGTAACACTCGAGCATCCACCCTCTTTGATTCTTTTTGTCAAGCTGTCTCTCAACAAATGCCCTCTTATTGGTGCCTTCCAGTTAAAATCCAATCCTTCTTCTTTTTTTAAGTCTAAAATTTTCCACATCCTTAACGGATCTCCAAAAATATAATCATCATCAAAATTTACAAAATTAACTCCCCATTCTAATACTTTTTTTATTTCCTCAATAGATTTTTTAGGAGACCAGCCTCTAAATTTGCTCATTCCAAAAAAAGAAATATTATAGCAAAATCCGCATCTAAAGGGACATCCTCTTGATGTTATTACTCCGAGCCATTTTTTTCCATCAATGTCTCTTATATAATGTTGGGGATTTACTAAATCCCACCTCATGTCAATTTCATCTAAATTAGGAACTCCAGGACAAGGCTTGTTTATTTTTATATTTCCTTCTTTGTCTTTCCAATATAATCCATTAATATTAGAAAAATCCTTGTTGCCTTGTTTTAAGTTGTCAGCCAATCCTAAACTAGGCAATTCTCCTTCTCCCCTGATGACTGCATCAATAAGTGGATCTGCAATAGTTTGTTCTGGAAGTAAAGTTGGGTGAACTCCACCCCACACAACAGGAACATCAGGACATTCTTGCTTAAAAAATTTAGAAAGTAATAAACCGTTTTCAATCATTGGTCCTGATTGGGAGCTTATTCCAAAAAATAATGGCTTAGAATGTTTAACAGCTTGTACTAATTCACTTCTGTTTTTTAATCCAAAACTCTCAAGCCTCTCATCATAAACAAAAACATTGTAACCTTTTTTTAATAATAAATCAGAACACATCAACAAACCATAAGGGGGTTGATTTGGCGGATTAAATTCTTTCTCCCATAATTTTGGAAATACAAAAATGGCATCATAATTTTCCATAAAACTTATTATACATCTCTTGGTTATTAATTTTTGTATATGATTTATATATTAATCTAAAAAACTTCCGAAAATATAGTACTAGACACCGGAAATATTGCGGCGTTTAAATTAGGATGTGAGCTCTATAACTTAGTTTTAACTACTGGACAAAATTGTACTGGACAACGGAGACCTGCCTGACGCTTATATAGGAAAGTATATTTATATGATTGTGGTATTGAGAGCCAAATTTGAAAGTTTAGATGAACAAAGAAAATTCTTTGTAGAAATAAAAAAGAAATTAG
Organism: Candidatus Woesearchaeota archaeon; assembly: GCA_018302125.1. Taxonomy (GTDB): domain Archaea; phylum Nanobdellota; class Nanobdellia; order SCGC-AAA011-G17; family JACPIM01; genus JAGWAC01. The sequence goes on from JAGWAC010000001.1 coordinate 36,386, forward strand.
GAATTGGAAGTCAAAAAATAAGTAAACTTCTTAGCCTAAAATCTCGTGGAGGTTTAGAAAGCTATACAGCAAAAAGAACATCACCGCCAGTTTGGATTATTAAAAAACTATTTGAGTTATCGGGAATGAAACTGGCGATATTATTCTTGAAATAAATGATAAAAAAATAATTATTGAAATTACAAGAGCCATAAAAAGACAAGCAGCCAGATTTAAAATAGGTCAATGTTATATTCAATCTTTTTGCAATCCAAATTTAATGAAAATTTTAATCTGTTCTAAAAAATTGCTTAGTAAAATAGAATTGAAAGCATTAGAAAATATGAAAACAATACCAATTTTTACTGAATTTGAAAATAATTGGGAAGAAAAGGTTTTAAATAGCTTATTAGAAATAGTGGCTTCTTATGATAGATGAAATATTTCAAAAATTTACAGATGAAGATTTACAAAGTTATGAAAAGGCAGGTTACAAAATTGTTGGAAAAAATAAACATTCAGCAGTCCAATTATGCAGATGGACCAAATCCAAAATTTCTGGAGGAAAAAATTGCTATAAATCTGCTTATGGAATAGACAGTTCAAGATGCGTCCAAGGCACAGTTTCCTTAAATTTATGCCAATTTTCCTGCACATTTTGTTGGCGAACTTTCAAACACGATCGTTTTAAAAGTGAGGGAAAATGGGACGATCCTAAAATAATTTTAGACGGTTTTATAGATGGACAAAGAAAACTATTAAGTGGTTATGGTGGAAATCCAAAAACCACAAAAGAAACCTTCAGAAAAGCTATGGATCCACAGCACATCGCACTCTCTTTAGATGGAGAAATGTTGTTATATCCGTTCATTACAGATTTAATCCGAGAAATAAAATCAAAAAATATGACTGTCTTTATTGTTACAAACGGAACAATGCCCAATAAAATAAAAGAAATATTTGAAAAAGATACAGAGCCTGATAATTTATCTATAAGTGTTTATGCAACAAATAAAGAAGATTACAAAAAAGTTACAAATTCAATGATCCCAGATGAATTTGAAAAAGTAAAAGAAACTTTGGATTTAATGAAGAATTTTAAAACAGCTAGAACAATTATGAGAACAACTTTGGTAAAAGGTTTAAATGACTATAATGCAGAGGAATTTTCAGAATTAATTAATAAATATAAGCCAAAATTTGTTCAATTAAAAGGCTATTCCTGGTTAGGAGAATCTAAAAAAAGATTAAAATTAAGTAATATGCCTACCATGAAAGAAATTGAAGACTATGGAAAAATAATACAAGAAAAAACAGGATATATCCCGAAACTAAAAGACAAAATTAGCAGAGTTATTATTTTTGTAAAAGATGAAAAAACATGGGGGTGGAATAAAGAAAAAAACAAAGAACAAGATAAAAGGCTAAGTCAGAGGCCAAAATCAAATTTCCAAACAAAAAAAGTCCTTAAAGGTATCAGTTTAGCTGTTATAGCACAATAATCTGCAAAGAAGTTTGCAAAATAGTTAATTATTTATCCCAGCATCACTTCTTAATTTTTGAGAAAGAGTTTTGCTCAATTTAAGATAAAAATTATACACAAATTTCCCTAATAAAACGTGTCCCAAAAAAACCCATATATTCTGCCGACATTTGCCATTCATAATTGAACTTTCCAATTATATAACTCCCACAAGAACTAATTCTACTAGGGCTTCCAACATTGGGTTTCGTAATAATCAAAGAAAATCTTTTTTCTTGCCCAGGACCAATACTATCTGTAGGATCAAGTTCAAAAATATTGCTAGTACCCCAGGGGTTGGGTTGGGAACCTTTCCATTTAAGCTTTATTCCTTTCTCTCTTGTCCATGTTTCTGTACCAGTATTTCTTATTGTAATAACATCATTATATTTGTTACTTATAAAAGCCCAATTATAAGGAGCAAAAGAAGTTATTGCAGCATCAAATGGAACTGATGGTTGTTGTGCTTGTATGATTTCTGCAGGGCTTCTGCCAAATGTTTCTGGCTGTGTAGATAAAATAGGAGGTGGGTTCTGTGGTGGAACAGGTAAATGAACTGGCCCTGTTTGTTTTTTGCGAATTTTTACTAAAGCTCCCTTCCCATAAGTGTAAAATTTATTGTTTATAAGGAGTCAAATTTTTTTACAAATTAAAATGTACTTATAAGCCTTCTAGAGCCAAAATAGATTTTAGGAGCTAAACACGCACCCTTAAAGGTAAACTTTAAAAGAGATTATATTTCATATATTTTTTGGTTAAGCTTTTTTCCTAAAAAAGATTAAGGGCTCGTAGCTTAGCCTGGGAGAGCACTACGCTGAAGCCGTAGGTATCGGCGGTTCAAATCCGCCCGAGCCCAGTTTTTTTCTTTTTCTGTAAATACTTTTTCCCAAAAAGGGTTTGTAAAAAGAATTAATTTTAATCAATAATTTACCTGATAAAATCTATCAAATTAGGATTAATTAACTTTACAGAGCCAAATAGAGAAATATTTATAATATCAATAATTATCTAAAAATTAATGCAAAAAAAGAGATTAAATAAAAGAGCAGCAATTGAACTTTCTATGACTACTATTGTTGTTATTATTCTAGGCATTACTCTTTTAAGTTTGGGGTTATTATGGGTAAGGGGAACATTCAAAGATATTACAAGACTTTCTGACGATGCTTTTAGACAAGCAGATGGTGCAATTTCTGATATTTTTGAAGAAGTAGATAAAGCAGTTTATGTTTCTCCGCCATCAATTGATTTAGAACAACAATCAGCAAAAACAGCACAATTCAGGATTACTAATTTTGAACAAGAACAAATAAAAATTAAAGCATCTGTCCAAAGTTCTGATTCAAAAATAAAATGTACTTTTGCAGATACATTCAAAACAGAATCCAAAGAATATACGTTAGAATCTGGAAAAACAGTTGAAATTAAAGTTATAGTTGAAGATAGAGATAGTTCACTAGGAATAAAGGGTTGTAATTTTGAAGTTCCGGCAATTAAAAATGCAAATTCAGATTCTCTTGTAGTAACAGTAGTAAAAAAATAAAGTATCTTTGGATAAAAATTATAAACCTATATTTTCTTTAAATTTCCATGGTTTTGCAAATTTATAATACTTTAACAAGAAAAAAAGAAATTTTTACACCTTTAAAAAATAATCTTGTTGGATTATATACTTGTGGACCGACTGTATATCATTACGCCCACATAGGAAACTTAAGGACGTATATATTCGAAGATATCCTGAAAAGAGTTCTTTTGTATAATAAATTCAAAGTAAAGCACGTAATGAATATTACTAATGTTGGTCATTTAACTTCTGATTCAGATACAGGTGAAGATAAAATGGAAAAAGGGGCAAAAAGAGAAGGTAAGTCAGTTTGGCAAATTGCAGATTTTTACACAAAAGCATTTATGGAAGATATAAAAAAATTAAATATAATTAAAGCAAATATATTTTGCAAAGCAACTGATTATATAAAAGAACAAATAGAATTAATAACAAAATTAGAGAAAAAAGGTTTTACTTATATAATTGAAGATGGAGTTTATTTTGATACTTCTAAATTAAAAGATTATGGGAAATTAGCCAAATTAGATATTGAAGGGTTAAAGGCTGGAACAAGAGTAGAATTTGTTAAAGGTAAGAAAAATATAACTGATTTTGCTTTATGGAAATTTTCTCCAAAAGATAAAAAAAGACAGATGGAATGGGATTCTCCTTGCGGAAAGGGTTTTCCAGGTTGGCATATTGAATGTTCTGCAATGTCAATGAAATTTTTAGGAGAAACATTTGACATTCATTGCGGGGGTATTGACCATATACCTGTGCACCATACAAATGAAATTGCCCAGAGTGAAACAGCAACAGGTAAAAAATTTGTAAATTATTGGATGCATGGGGAATTTTTGAATCTTGAAAAAGAAAAAATGGCTAAATCAGGTGAAAATTTTATTACTTTATCAACTCTCGAAAAGAGAGATTTTGATCCTTTAGCATATAGGTTTTTTTGCTTGTCAGCCCATTATAGATCTTCATTAAACTTTAGTTTTGAGGCTTTAGAATCAGCCAAAAATGGATTTGAAAAATTAAAAAATAAAATCTGGGAAATAAAAAAAGAAAAAGATAAAGTTAAAAAAGAAATAAAAGAAAAATATCGGGAGGAATTTTTAAAATTAATAAATAATAATTTAGATATGCCTGGGGCTCTTGCTTTATTATGGGACTTGATAAAAGAAAAAGAAATTTCAGGAAAATCAAAATTAGATTTAATTTTAGATTTTGATAAAATTTTTGGATTAAATTTAAAAGATATTAAAGAAGAAAAAATACCAAAAGAAATTTTAAATCTAGTTAAACAAAGGGAAAAAGCAAGGCAAGAAAGGAATTTTGCAGAATCAGATAAATTAAGAAAATTAATCCAAGAAAAAGGATATACAATAGAGGATACAAAAGGCAAGCCTATTGTAAAAAAAGGGGTTTAAACAGATATAAGAATTCTCATATCATCAAAGCCTTTATAAATAATAACCTTTATAAATAGAATATCTATTTATAAATAAATTAGGAATTAAATATGGCTAAAAAAGAAATAAAGATTCAGAATATAGTTGCTTCAGCCTCTTTAGGTCATGACATTCCTTTAATAAAATTAGCAGAAGCATTGCCAAATACAGAATATAATCCCGAGCAGTTTCCTGGTTTGGTAATGAGAATAAAAGAGCCAAAAACCTCAGCTTTAATATTTAGTTCTGGTAAAATTGTTTGTACTGGTGCAAAATCAATGGCTAAAGTTAAATTAGCTGTGCACGCAATTATTAAAAATATTGAAAAAATAAAGATTAGAATTACTACTTTTCCACAAATTAAAGTCCAGAATATGGTGGCTTCAGGTTCAATCCATATGGATCTAAATCTTAACTCATTAGCCTTAAAATTAGAAAATACAGAATATGAGCCAGAGCAATTTCCTGGTCTTGTATATAAGCTGCCAGAAACAAGAGCAACGTTTTTATTATTTAGCAATGGAAAAATAGTGTGTACAGGAACAAGAAGTGAATCAAAATTAAGGGAAGCAGTAGATCTATTGGTAAAAAATTTAAGCAAGATAGTAAAAAAAGGTAAATAATTCTTTCGAAAATCTTCCGGACAATACATTAATAAATAAGTTCATTGTATAGACTTATCTGTCTTTTTGATGAAGCTTCCAAATGAAGCTTTTTATTAAAAAGATTCGGGGGAAAGTTGGTGAATGATGTTGTTGAACAAGTAGAGAAATTTCGTGATTTTCTAGAGCAAAATTATCAAAATCAATTAAATGAAATTACATTAAAAGGAAGAAATTTTTTATTGATAGATTTCTCCAACTTATTAAAATATGATCATGAATTAGCAGATCAATTATTAGATGAACCAGAAGAAACAATAAAAGCATTTGAATTAACATTAGATAATTTTGAAATTTCTCATTTCGTAAGAATTAGATTTCATAATCTACCATTAAATCAAAAAGTAAAAATAAAAGATATAAGGTCTCAAGACCTTGGAAAATTTTTATTGACAGAAGGAATAGTAAGACAATCTTCTGATGTACGTCCTCAAGTTGTTTCTGCAAAATTTGAATGTCCTTCATGTGGTAATTCAATTTCAATTCTGCAAGTCGATGTAAAATTCAAAGAACCATATAGGTGTACATGTGGAAAAAAAGGAAGATTTAGATTATTGTCAAAAGAATTAGTAGATGCACAAAGAATTGTAATTGAAGAAAGTCCTGATTCTTTAGAGGGTGGAGAACAGCCAAAGAGATTAAATGTTTTCTTGAAAGAAGACTTAGTTGAACCAATTATGGAAAAGAAAACAACTCCTGGTTCAAAAGTAAGAGTAAATGGAATTATAAAAGAAATTCCTGTTCTATTGAAATCAGGATCTCCAAGTACAAAATATGATATTATGATGGAAGCTAATTTTATTGAGCCTTTAGAAGAAACTTTTGAAGAACTTGATGTTAACAAAGAAGATGAAGAAAAAATCATAGAATTAGCTAAAAATCCAAAAATATATGAAAAATTTGTAAATAGTATTGCCCCCTCAATTTATGGACATTCTGATATAAAAGAAGCTCTTGCTCTTCAATTATTTGGTGGAGTAAGAAAAGAAAGAAAAGATGGAACATGGAACAGAGGAGATATACATATCTTATTAGTTGGGGATCCTGGATCATCCAAATCGTCGTTACTTTTTTTTATGTCCAAAGTAGCTCCAAAAGCAAGGTATGTTTCTGGTAAATCAAGTTCAGCAGCAGGATTATGTGTAGCTCCAGATTCTTTAGTATTAAAAAATCCTGGATCTTTAATTAAAATAAAAGATGAAGTTGAAGAAAGACTAAAATTAGATTCTTCAAAATATTCAGATGGTATTTGGAAAACAAAAGATGGTTTTAATCAAAAAGTTTATACTTTAGACAATAATTTTAAAGTTAAAAGCGGGCAAGTTGAAAGTTTTTGGAAAATAAAAGCCCCGGAAGAAATGGTTTCTTTAAAATTACAAAGTGGGAAAGAAATTACACTTACAAAAAACACAAAACTACTAACAATAAATAATGGAAAAATAGATTGGCTAGAATCAAATAAATTTATAAAAAATAATTATATAGCCACTGTAAATAATTTAAATGTTAAATCAGATTTATCAATTCCTACTTTATCATTAGTAACAAGAAATCCGGTAATTTACGGTGTAAAACCTTTCTTAAAAGAAATTTTGAGTAAAGTTAACAAGAGAGAATTAGCTAAAGAATTAAAAATTAATGAAAATAATTTATATCACAATTGGATAAAAGAAGGTGCAAGAGGAAATATAACTCTTAAGGATTTAAGAAAACTTTTAAACAAATTTAATTTAAAAGAGGATAAGATTATTGATTATATAACAAACTTATCTCTTTACAGAGCTTATAAATTTAAAATTCCAAAATATTTAAATGAAGATTTTTTGTATTTAACAGGCTTAATTGCCGGAGATGGAGATCTATCTGAAAATAAAAGAAAAGATTCTGTTAAAATAAGACTTTCTAATAGTAATAAGGTTATTAGGGATAATTTTAAGAAAATAGTTAAAAACTTGTTTAATGTTAAAGCTGGACGATCAAGTAAAAAATCTGCCCAAAGATCAGAATCAATAGGGTTTAGTAATATAATTATATCAGAAATAATAAATAAATTATGTATACCAAAATCACATAAAATAGATATGGGTAGTCTTTTGCTAAATCTACCAAATAATTTAGTTGCTAATTTTGTTGCTGGATATTTTGATTGTGAGGGTAGCCCCGTGTATAGGGACAAAAAAGAAGGAAGCTCAATTTTAGAGATATCTTCTACAAGTAAAACTATTTTAAAAAAATTACAAATTGTTCTACTTAGGTGGGGAATACTTAGCACTTTAAGGGGGAAAAGAGCAAAGGGAAAAATAAGTAAGCGCACTAACTCAAAAATAATAGTTTCTAAACACGATAAAGATATTTTAACTATTTATGGAAAAGATAATTTTATCAAATTTAGGGATAATATTCCAATCAGACAACCCGATAAAAAGAAAGAACTTGATTTTATTATCAGGAAAATAAATAAATATGATACAAATACAGATATTGTACCAAATATAAGTTCTTTGATAAAAACAATTAGGAAAAAACTAAAATTAAATCTAAAATCGCTAAAGATTCGTAGAAATAATTATAGTAAAAATTATTTAAAAAAAATAGTTAATGAAATTGAAAGCATAACTTCAGAAACTTGTAATGAGTTTTCATATTTAAAAACTCTTTCTGAAGCAAATATATTCTGGGATAAAATAAGAGAGATTAAAGTAATAAAACCAGATTATGAATATGTTTATGATTTAACAGTTAAAGAATCACATAATTTTTTAGTTAATGGTGTAGTTGTTCATAATACTGCTAGTGTAGTAAAAGATGAATTTCTTAAAGGTTGGGCGTTGGAAGCTGGTGCTTTAGCATTAGCTAATAATGGATCAATCTACATTGATGAATTGGACAAAATGGATGAAGAAGATACTTCTGCTTTGCATGAAGGGCTTGAACAGCAGCAAATAAGTTTTAGTAAAGCAAATATTCAGGCAACATTATTGACAAGAACATCAGCTTTAGCAGCAGCTAATCCAAAATTAGGGAGATTTGATCCTTACCAACCAATAGCAGCACAAATTAACTTGCCTCCAGCATTAATTAACAGATTTGATTTAATTTTTCCAATGAGAGATATTCCAGATGAACAAATTGATACCAAAATAGCAACTCATATTCTTGAGGTTCATGAAAATAAAGATGGTGGATTTATACCAGATATAGATTCAAAATTAATAAAAAAATATGTTTCTTATGCAAAAAAAAGAGTGTTCCCAAAATTAACAGAAGGTGCAAAAGATGAAATTAGAAATTTTTATGTAAGTTTAAGAAACTCAGGTAGTGGAGATAAAAATGAAGTTAAACCAATTCCAATTTCTGCAAGACAATTAGAAGCCCTAATAAGATTAAGTGAAGCATCTGCAAGAGTTCGCCTTAGCAATAAAATAACAAAAGATGATTCAAGAAGAGCTATTAGAATTTTAAAAAAATGTTTGGAAAAAGTTGGTATTGATCCAGAAACAGGAAAAATAGATATTGATAGAATTACTACAGGAATTACAACATCTCAAAGAGGGAAAATAATTATAGTTCGTGAAGTTATAAATGAGTTTAACAGGAATGGAATTAAAACTATTCCAGTAGAAGATATAATTAATGCATGTAAAGATAAGGGCTTGGAAGAAAGCAGAATAGAAAATATAATAGATCAGATGAAAAAAGAAGGTGAAATATTCCAGCCTAAAGTTGGTTTCATTAGCAAGATTTAAAAATCATTTCTTCTTCAAAAAATAAATGATAGTTAAATATTTAGTCTACAAAATAAATGATGAATATAAATTTGTTTTTCAAGAAGATTCAGAACAACTTGCAGAAGAGTGGGCTAGAAGATTGGGCGGAAAAGCTGTTTTTACTGGTTATTTTTTTTCCAAAAATGATTTGGAAAGAGTATTCGATATTCTCAAAGTAGTTCAAAGGGCAAACTTTACAGGAAGATTTAATCTTAAAGAATTAGAAGAAATATTAAAATGAAAATAATTTATTTATAATACTTTGTAGCAAGAAAACTTTAGGCTTTCAAGCACACATATTTCTTGAAAAAGGTATAAAAGAGTGGGAATCAAAATTAGAAAGATGGCAAATAAGAAGAATTACTCAAGGCATTCTTTTTGAAGGCATTGAATCTGATGAATATCTAAACTTTCAAATAAAATAACAGCAATAAAAAAGCTTATAGAAAAAGTAAATGCAACAGGTAAATCCAATCAAGAGAACTAGAAAGCAGATTATTTCAAAAGCCTTAAAAACCCATCTTCTTAAATACAATTATGAGTTATGAAGAATTATTGAAAAAGGCAAGGAAAGAGCTTCCAAAAACAATTGTAAGCAGTAAAGAAAGGTTTGAAATTCCTAAAGTTTCTGGTCATGTAGAAGGAAATAAGACTATTATTACAAATTTCATGCAAATTTGCGATATTTTTGGTCGTGAATTTTCTCAACTATTAAAATATCTGCAAAAAGAACTTGCAACTCCAGCTGTTTTAGAGAATCAAAGACTAATATTCGGAAGAAAATTAAACTCAAATTTCATTAATCAAAAAATAGAGCATTTTGCAAAAATATTTGTTCTATGTAAAGAATGTGGAAAACCAGATACAAAATTAATAAGAGAAGACAGGTTCTTATTCTTAAAATGTACAGCATGTGGTGCAAAACATTCAGTTACAGCTAAAATTTAATATGTTTTTTGTAAAAATTCATAAAAAGCTTGGAAGAGAAGTATTGGCAATTTGTGATGAAAATATATTAGGAAAAATGCTTAAAGAAGGAAATATTAATTTTGAAATTAAGGCAGAGTTCTATAATGGTGAAAAAATGTCAGAAATCCAAGTAAAAAAATTATTAGAAAATTCTGTCAATTACAATATAATAGGTAAAGAAATTGTAAAAATAGCAATAAAAATAGGTTTAATAGATAAAGATCAAGTAATAAAAATCAGAGGTATACCTCATGCCCAGGGACTCATCATATAAGGAAAACAGACATAGCAATTATTATGAAGCAATTCTCCAATTAAGGCCTTATAATGAAAAAGTAGTTGATTTTATTCTAAAAAAGATAAGTGAAAGAAAAAATGTTTATATTGCTAAAGAAGTTCCTTTAAAAACAGGCATTGATTTATATTTAACAGATCAGAGATTTGCAAGAGCCTTGGGCAGGCGGCTAAAAAGAAATTTTAAAGGCAAATTAATTCTAAGCAGAAAACTGCACACAAGAGATAGACAGACAAGCAGAAATATATATAGGGTAACTGTTTGTTTCAGATTAGAAGAATAAAAGAGATTTAAAAATCATCAATAAGTTCAATGGCTTTTGCATAAATATCTGCAGATATATAATAGGAATTTAATGTTACTGATATTTTTAATATCTCTTTTGCCTCATTTTTCGTGATCTTTTTTTCTCTTAAATTCTCCAATATAACTCCAATTAATCCTTTTGTTTTAATTTGAAGAAGTTCTGCAGTTTTTCTGGCCCTTTTGTCATCAGAGAAAAACCAATTAATATTCTTTTGTTTACATAAAGATATAGCACTGTTTTCTTCAGAATCTAAATCCAAACTCATTTCTTCAATTGGATCTTCAATTCTTATTTTTTCTTTAACATATTCTTCTAGGTATTTATTTTCACTAATAACTTTTTTACTTCCTAAAATCTCCTCTTCAACTTTTGTTGTAATTATTATTTTAAATATATTTAATAAATCTAATCTCCTTATTTTTGCTAAAAGAATTATAACTGTAGAATTCGCTATTGCTTCCATTTCATACTTCTTAAATCTCTTTCTAATTCCTCCATATCATAATTTAAAGGAATCTTTCTTTCTTTAAGTAAATCAAAAAATTCCCAGATACTTACATTTGCAAATTTAGCTGCCTGGCCAGTTGAAAATTTTCCTTCTTTGTACATTTTTATAGCATAATCCTTTTTCCATTGAATAAGAGCCTCAGCTAAAAGCCTTCGAATTGTTGTTGATTTATCTAAATCTTCAGTTTTAGCAACTATGCTCAAGTCCTTGTCCATATCCTTTGGAAATCTTGTTGTTATCACGCTTTCCATAATACATTGTATGACTTTGTCATATATGAATTTTTTGCTTTAGTGATAGATAGAATTTATATTTCTCTAATTTATTAGATTTATATGGGTATTAACGCCTTGATAAAATCTATTAAGGGAAAAAAGAATTTAGGAATTGATGATAAATATGTAATTGAAATTCTTGACAAATATTTAAAAAATCAGAAAATAAAAGAATTATTTGAAAAAGATGAGAAATTTATTTTTAAAAATAAGGAATTTAAAAAATTAGTTAAGGAAATCAGAAAAGAGTTGTATAAAATTCATGGCTTGTATCAGGTAAAAAAACAATCAAAAAAGCAGGAATTATTAAACAAATTACAAAAAGCAAAAAATATTGATGAAATTAAAGAAATATCAATAGAAATTCTTAAGCAGCATACCTCTTCAAGAGAAAGACTAAACAATTATAAAAAATTATATTCAGAAATCCTAAAAATTAAACCAAAATCAATCTTAGATCTTGCTTCTGGCCTGAATCCCTGCTCAATTGTACTCTCAAATTTTAAAGGAGATTATTATGCATATGAAATTAGCAGAGATGATGTCCAATTTCTAAATAAATATTTTAAAATTATTAGAAAATATAATTTAAATGGAAGAGCATTTGTAAAAGACATAACAAAGAATTTTAATTATAAAAGAGCAGATATTTGTTTTTTGTTTAAATTTCTCGATTTATTGGAAAAGAACAGAAAATTATTCGTAATAAATCTAATTAAAAATCTAAACTGTAAATATTTGATAGTAAGTTTCTCTAAAAAAACCATTTCATTAAAGCAAATGAAAAACACTGAAAGGAAATGGTTTGTTAGTTTGTTAAATGAATTAGATTTAAATTATAGAAGATTGGACTTTGAAAACGAATTTTTTTATATAATTGAACTAAAACTCCCTTAGAATTTTATTAATATCTTTTTTCATTTGACTTAATAAACCTAACTTATTTACTAATTTTTGTGTTTCCATTTCTTTTCTCGATTTGCCTTTTAGCCGCTGAATACCATAATTATAATTTTTAAGATCTTGTTCTACTTTTTTTAAGACAATATATATCTCTTTTATTTCTCTAGTTTCTTCAGAGTAATTAGGTACAAATAAGCTTTCAATTCTTTCACCAATATTAGCTAAAAAATCTAAAAATCCCATTAGTTTTATATATTTCCTTAACTTTTAAATTTAATGGATTTTGGTAATTTGGGAAAAAAAGAGGTATTTAGATTATTAAAAAGTTCTGAATTAGGATTAAATGAAAAAGATGTTGAAAATAAATTAAAAGAATATGGCTTAAATGAATTAAAGGAAAAAAAGGAAAATAAGGCATTAAAAATTCTCTTAGAGCAGATAAAAAATATTGTTATTTATATTTTATTTGGTGCTGTTCTAATTTCTTTATATTTTAAGGAATATTTAGATGCCGGAGTAATATTAGCAATTTTAATTTTAAATGTAATTTTAGGTTTTATACAGGACTATAAAGCAGAAAAAGCAATTGAATCTCTAAAAAAAATAACAGTTACAAATGTAAAAGTATTAAGAAACAACAAAAAGCAGGTTATTGATTCTAAATTCTTGGTTTCAGGAGATATTATTTTTCTAGAATCAGGAGATAAAATTCCCGCTGATTCTTTTTTATTGGAGACAAATGAATTCAAAGTTGATGAATCTGTATTGACAGGCGAAAGTGTACCAGTAAAAAAAGAAGTTGATAATAAAAAAGACAGAAGAAATCTTGTTTTTTCAGGAACAAATGTTGTTTATGGAAATTGCAGAGCTCTTGTTTTAAAAACAGGAATGTCAACAGAATTAGGAAAAATCGCAGATTTGATTCAGACAGAAAACCAAAGAGAAACTCCTTTGCAGAAAAAATTAGGAAAACTAGGCTTAAATTTAGGAATTATAACAATATTTATTTCAATAATAATTTTAATTTCAGGATTGTTAAGGCAGCAGGAATTATCTGAAATTTTATTAGTTTCAGTAAGTCTGGCAGTTGCAGCAATACCAGAAGGTCTGCCGGCAGTTGTTACAATTTCTTTAGCACTTGGAGTTCAAAGAATGGTTAAAAGCAATGTCTTGGTTAGAAAATTAAGTTCAGCAGAAACTTTGGGCTCAGTAACTATAATTGCAAGCGATAAAACAGGAACAATAACTTGTAATCAAATGACTGTAAAAAAAATATATGGTGGAAAAAATATTATTGATGTGACTGGTGAGGGATATGGTTTTGCAGGAAATTTCCTCTTAAATAATTCAAAATTCAATCCAAATAAAATATCCAAATTAATTCAATGCGCTTCTCTATGCAACAATGCCCAGTTATCAGATAAAAAACATTTTGGCGATCCAACTGAAATAGCATTATTGGTTTTGGGAAAAAAAGCCAAATTAAATTTCACAGACAAAAGAATAAAGGAAATTCCTTTTAGCTCTGAAAATAAATTCATGGGGACAATTAATCAGGATAAAAATAAAAAAATTTTATTCTTGAAAGGAGCTCCAGAAGTAATATTAAAAAAAAGTTCTAGAATTTTGATTAATAATAAAATCGTAAAATTAACAGATAAAAAGAAAAGAGAAATATTAAATGTGAATGAAAATTTTGCTAATAATGCATTAAGGGTTCTAGGATTTTGTTATAATGAAAAATTAAATGAAAAAAATTCCATATTTTTGGGGCTGATTGGAATGATTGACCCCCCTAGAAAAGAAGTTCATGATTCTATAGCTTTATGTAAAAAAGCAGGAATTAGGGTTGTAATGATTACAGGCGACCATAAATTAACAGCGCAGGCAATAGCAAGACAAATAGGACTTAAAGACAGGGCATTGACAGGTGAAGAGCTGGACAAATTAAGCCCGGAAAAATTAAAGAAAATCGCAAAAGAAATTGAAATTTATGCAAGAGTAAATCCAATACATAAGGTAAAAATTCTGGAAGCTCTTGAAAATAACAATATAATAGCAATGACTGGTGATGGCGTAAATGATGCTCCTGCATTAAAAAAAGCAGATATTGGGGTTAGTGTTGGTGACAGTTCTGATGTAGCAAAAGAGGCAAGCAATTTAATTCTTTTAGATAACAGCTTTGCATCAATTGTAAAGGCAGTTAAAGAGGGCCGTGGAATTTACAACAATATCAAGAAATTTGTTAATTATTTATTATCAAGTAATTTAGGGGAAGTGTTTACTTTATTTTTTGCAATGATGTTTGGATTTAAAGATACATTGGGGAATTTCATTATCCCATTATTACCTTTGCAGATTCTCTGGATAAACTTAGTCACAGATGGCCTTCCAGCCTTGGCATTAGGAGTAGATCCAATAAATAATGATATCATGCATAAAAAACCAAGAAATCCAAAAGAAAATATTATTTCTAAAAACATGATATTTAATGTTTTGTTCACAGGTTTAATTTTTGCATTAACAACCTTGATTTTATTTAAATTAAATTTAAATGATCCAGGAAAAGCCCAGACAATTGCCTTTTCAACATTGGTAATTTTAGAATTATTTAGGGTAAACATAATCAGAAAGCAATACAATACAAAACTATTTGCAAATAAATATTTGATTCTTGCAGTAATTTCCTCAATTCTATTGCAATTAATAACAATCTATACTCCTTTAAACAAAATATTCAACACAACATTTTTATCATTAACAGATTGGATATTCATTATTTTAGTAAGTTTATTTGCAACCATAATTTGTAGAATTTTTTATTTAATTTCTATAAAAATAACAAAGCAGGTAGATTAACAATAATAAGGCAAACTTTTATAAATCAAAGTAATGATTTTTAGAATATGAATAAAAAAGCCGAAGAACTACAGAAACAACAGAGAATAGAACAAGATATCTATAGAGTTAAATTACCTAGAGGTAGGCAATCTATAGGCATCTTAGACCAGAGGCTGGGAGCCAGTAGAATGAAAGTAAAATGCTTTGATGGAAAAACAAGAATATGTAGAATTCCAGGAAGATTAAAAAGAAAACTTTGGCTAAGAGAAGGAGATTATATATTAGTAGAACCTTGGGAATTAGGTGGAGATGATAAAGGAGATATAGTTTTTAAGTATAGGCCAGCCCAAATAGCTTGGTTAAAACAAAAAGGGCATATAAAAGCAATAGAAACAGTTTCAGAATTCTAATTTGAAATGGAAATAGTAAAAATCCCTAAGGAAAGAGTAGCTGTATTAATTGGAAAAAAAGGCGAAACAAAGAGATTAATAGAAAAAAATACACGCACAAAATTAACTGTAGATAAAGAAGGCAATGTAGTAATTAACGGAGAAAGTATAGATGTATTTGAAGCAAATTCAGTTGTAAAGGCAATTGGTCGTGGATTTAATCCTGTCATAGCTCTCACATTATTAAATGAAGAAAATAATATGGAGATAATAAATATTAAGGATTTCACAGGAAAATCAGAAAAGAAATTCCACAGAATAAAATCAAGATTAATAGGGACAAATGGAAAAGCCAGAAAAGTTATTGAAAAAATGACAGATACAGAAGTCTCTATTTATGGAAAAACAATTACAATTATTGGTCATTTGGAAAATGTAAGCATAGCAAAAAGAGGAACTGAAATTCTTTTAAGGGGGGCTCCCCACGGAAATGCCTACAAATATATTGAAAGAGAAATGAAGAAATTAAAAGAAGATTTCTAATTATTAAAAATAAAAAAAGTCAAAACAAATAAAACTAACCATACAACAAAAGAAATCAAAGCCCAATTTTTATTTCTTAAGAAACTGGCATAAGCTAATGAAATTGTTACAATTATTATTGGAATAAATTGTACTGGATTCATTCTACGTTTGCTCTATTACTAATAAAAAATTTCTGGAGTTTATGTGCACAGCCTTCACAAAGAAAAGCTTTATAAATAACTTTTCTTTTCATCATAATATTTTGAAAAAGTGGTGTCATAGAAGTGATAAAAGCTGAAGAATTAGCATTAAAGCAAAGAGAAATTTCTGTTTCAGAATTTTTTACAAAAAATAGACATTTACTTGGTTTTGATAGTCCAGCAAAAGCAATTTTAATGGCAGTAAAGGAATGCGTAGATAATTCATTGGACGCAACAGAAGAAATGAGAGTTCTACCTGATATTTATGTTGAAGTTAAACAATTATCAGAAAATAGACTTAAAATTATTATCGAAGATAATGGTCCTGGTATAGTTAAAGAACAAATTCCAAGGGTATTTGCAAAATTATTATATGGGAGTAAATTTCACTCACTTTCTCAGAAACGTGGGCAACAAGGAATTGGTGTTAGCGCGGCAGTTTTGTATTCACAATTAACAACTGGAAAACCTGCTGTAATTACTTCCAAAATCGGACTTAAACAAAAAGCACATCATTATTGGTTACATATTGATACAGTAAAAAATGAACCTGAGATAGTAAAAGAAGAGTCATTTGATTGGGGTAAAGATCATGGTACTAAAGTAGAACTTGAATTAGAAGGAAAATATCAAAAAGGAAAACAAAGTGTAGATGAATACCTAAAACAAGTAGCTATTGTAAATCCCCATGCTAAAATAATTTACATAAATCCATTAAATGAAAAAGTTGAATATCATCGGGTAACAAATGAAATGCCAGCAGAAGCTCAAGAAATTAAACCCCATCCTTATGGTATTGAATTAGGAATTTTAATTAAGATGCTTAAGTCTACTGAATCAAGAACATTAAGTTCTTTTTTACAAAATGATTTTTCAAGAATAAGCACTGTAACAGTTAAAGAAATTTGTAATAAAGCAAATTTAGATATAAAATTAAAACCAGAAGAACTTACTTTACAGCAATCAGAAATACTATATAAATCAATTCAGAACACGAAAATTATTGCCCCACCAACTAATTGTATTAGTCCTATTGGGGAAGAATTATTAATTAAAGGCTTAAAAAAAGAAATTAATGCTGATTTTTATACTGCTGTTTCAAGAAGCCCCGTAGTTTATAGAGGTAGACCTTTTGCTATTGAAGTAAGTTGTGCTTACGGTGGAGATCTAAATAAAGAAACACAAGTAAGATTAATGAGATTTGCAAACAGAGTTCCATTATTATATCAACAAGGTGCTTGTGCAATAACAGAAGCTGTTCAAGATACAAATTGGAGACCTTATGGATTGCAGCAAAGTACGGGCAGTCTACCTTATGGTCCTTTAGTCTTGGTAGTTCATATGGCTTCTGTGTGGGTTCCTTTTACATCTGAAAGTAAAGATGCTATTGCACATTATGAAGAGATTATAAAAGAAATCAAATTAGGATTGCAAGAATGTGGTAGAAGATTAGGTATTTTTATTAGAAAAAATGTAAAAGCAAAAGAACAAAAGGAAAAAATAGACTTATTTACAAAATATATCCCTGAATTAGCTAATTCATTAAGTTCATTGACAGGCGAAAAACCAAAAATATTGGAAGAAGAACTGACAAAAATATTAAATAAAAATCTGAAAGATTTGTTAAGAAGTATAGATAATGCTGAAATAAAAGAGGAAATTAAAGAAGAAATGGCTGAAAAGCAGGACAATAAAAAGGAAAAGAAAAAATCAGAGGTATCGGAACCAAAGGTTCCGATTAAAAAATCAAAAAAAGAGATTCAAACAAAACTGAGATAGCTTAGAGTTTTTTCTGAAGCTTTTTTCCAAAAAGACTCATGGCAGAAAATAAATCAAAAAAAGTACTTGAAGAATTTGGTGATAAAATAGTTTCCCAAATTAAAAAAGGAAAAAATCCTGAAATTGAAATGACTCTTAGAAATCTAAGCAATATAATTTATGATACGAAACAAAAGATCCTTAAACTAGGAAATAAAATACAGAGTAGGTCATTCTTTAATTTAGCACATTCAAAAAAATTCTTGCAGACAGTTGAAGTTGCATCTGTAATTAAAAAAGAATTGTTGGGATCTGGAAAACATTCTAGTCTAAGAGACGTTTTTTACATGGTAAAAAGAACTATTCCAGGAACAAATATTAATCTAGTAGAAGATCAGACAGAATCAGACAAAGCATTAGAAGACCTAGAAGTTATTACTGACTTCTCAAGAGAGCAATTGCATGTAGCTGCAAATAAAATGGGAAGTGTTGCAGGAAAAGTAATTATAGAAGACAAAGGTGACACAATAGATTGGTCCAAAATGGGAAGCGGTGGTTGGTCTATCCCTTCTATTACAGACGAATTAAAATTCAAAAAAGTAAGTGCAAAATACGTTCTTTATATGGAGAAAGCAGCTGTTTTTGAAAGATTAAATGAAGACAAATTTTGGGATAAAAATAATTGCATTATTATATCATCGCAAGGTCAGACAACAAGAGGAATTAGAAGAATGCTTCAAAGATTATATGAAGAACACAATTTGCCAATCTATGTTCTCTGTGACGGAGATATTTACGGTGCATATATTTACTCAGTAATTAAATATGGTTCAATTGCATTGGCTCATGCATCGGGCAGATTAACAATTCCAGGTGTAAAGTACGTTGGAATTACAATGGATGATGTTATAAAATATGATCTTAAAAAGCATTTTATCAAATTAGATGAAAAAGATTATGCAAGAATTAAGCAAGTTTCTGAATATGCCTGGTTCAAGAATAATAAAGATTGGCTAAGACAATTCAAAATGATGAAAGAATTTGGAGCAAAAGTAGAAATTCAGTCCCTGACATCTAAAGGTATAAGCTTTATTTCTGAAAAATACTTGCCTGAAAAAATAAAAAATAAGGAATTTTTAGATTGATTTTTTATAAAGAAAACCTTAAAAAGATATCTTTCTAGAGAGTTCTGCACAAAAATGATAAAATCACACAGTGAAAGATTGAAAATAGTATCTGACAAACCATTGAAAAATCCTGATATAACTTCAAGAGTATTTCAGAATTTAAATAAGATAAAAAATTTAACACTAGATAATTTGGTTGATATTAATATTGACAAAGAAAGAAGAATTCTTGGGACAGAAGCAAGATTATTGGCGCAATGGAAATATGGGGCTGAATGGAAAGAGCATTTAGATGCTCCTTTAATCGCTCATGCAGATGCAGCAATAGACCTCAAAAAAGAATATGATTGTACAATTGCTGCAACTGAAAAAAGTTTTCCATATGCAGAAATACTTAAAATCATGGGTATGGAAATGTGCCCAGTTGATTTTATTTCTATGGAAAAAGATAAAAATAATCCAAAAGTAAAGGAAAAAATAGAAAAATTAAGAGAAAAAAGAGTTTTAATTGTTGACAGGGAGTTTATTACAACAGGACTTTTAAAAAAAGTATATGAAGAATTAAGAAATAAAGGAATAAATGCAAATGGTGCTTATCTTGGAATTTCAAATTGGGAGCAATTAAATGGTGAAACTCCTTATCTTAATGGAAAATTAGCAAGATTACATTGTTTTTGGGAGCATATTGGCTCAGGTCTTGGTCTTATGAGAATAACTAATTGTGATGTTTACAAAAAAGGACTTCTTCCTAAAGAATTAAAATTATATTCTGTAAATGGAAAATTATATTTGGACAAACCAAATGCAAATCAGGCAGCAAGAAGAGTGGCCATTAACTTAAAAAAAATTAGTATTATATAATACTAATAATTTGTGAACTGCCAATCTCTTGAGATGGGGTAGTTCATTATTCTTTCAAATTCAATAGGAATATCTACGTCCAAAATAATATCTTGGACTGCGCCCCTAAAATGAAACAAATAGATAAGCAAGTACTACTTCTATTTAATATCTTCTGTTAAATATTCATCTTTTTGCTTGGATATAATCTAAATTTGTATGTTATTTTCTCTTTTTTCTTCATGATCCATATAAAAATAATTTAGTATATAAGCACTAAGCAGATCCTCGGTTTGTCCAGTAGGTTTTGTCCAGTTGTATTTATAAATGGGAAAAGTTATAACTTTTAGTAGTTACTCAATCACAGCAGAGCTGTGGAGATTTCCTTGAGATTAAAAATGAAAAAGAATTTCTTATTAATTCTCTCAATTGTTCATTCCCCATAGCTAAAAACCTAATTTCAAAAAAGTCCTAAACTTATCTTTTTAAAAACAAGTAATTAATTAGAGACGAATTTCTCTATAGTTTTATATGTTGGTCCCGCCCTACTTAATACACTTTTAATTAAACTAAAAGAATTAACTTTAAATTTTAATTTCTTGATTTTTATTTCTTTAAAAGTATTTTTAAATTCATTTTTATCTTTAATTGTTTTAACTCTTCCAATCGTAATATGGGCGCTAAACTCTTTGTCTTTTTCAAAATAATTTCTTATTTTTTCTTCCACATCTTGCTGCAGTTCTATAACTTTGTTAAAATTTTTGACTCCAACCCACAAAACTCTTATATAATTCTCAGTCGGAAAAGCTCCGAAATCATCTAATTCTAATTCAAAAGCATCAAATTTGATTTCTTTTAACTTCTCATTAATTTTCGGAATTATTTTATCATCAACATTTCCAAGAAACTTCAATGTAAGATGGATTTTAGATTTTGCAACCCAATTAATTTTAGCTAAGTCTTTATTAAAATTATCTTTAATACTAAATAAATAATCTTTTACTTCTTTTGGTAATTCAATAGCAATAAACAATCTCATAATAATTCACTCAAAATCTTGGCAGCATTTTTTACTGTAATATTGTCAATATCTTTCAAAGGATTAACTTCAACTAAATCAATCCTCTTTAAATTTTTTAATCTTTTTATTTTTGAAATTAAATAAATTAATTCTTTAATATCTAATCCATTTGGCTCTAAATATCCAGTCCCTGGACAAAATTTAGGATCCAAAACATCAATATCAATGCTTAAATAAAACTTTTTAAACTTTTTAAAGAAGTTTATTAATTCTTCTTTAACTTTTTCAATATTTTCATGGACTTTCTTTACATCAATAGTTTTAACATCCCTCAAAAATTCAACTTCACTTTTTCCACTTTTCCTTACACCAACATAGACTAAATTCTTTTTATCTAAAATACCTTCATCAACTAATTTTCTTACAAAATCCTCATGACTAACGCTTTTTATATATAAAGCACAATCTGGATGAGCATCAAATATCAATAACCCATAATTCTCATTTTTTTTGGCAAACCCCTTAAACAAAGAATAAGTTATGCTGTGATCTCCACCTAAAAAAATATCTCCAGAAGCCTTCTCAATATTCTTATTAGTTTCATCAATATTATTTATATTTACTTTAATTTCATCAATAATTAAATCCGATTTATTTAATTCATTTAATATAAAATCAGAACCTTTTTCACAACCGGGATTTTTTCCTAAACTCCCTTGTGAACTGCATACTTTAACAATTTTCATAAAATTAACAAAAAAAGGAGATATAAAAAATTATCGGGTTATCTTATAACTCTTAACAAGCTCGTATAATTCTCTAGCTTTTTTATTTCTTTCAAAATGTTCTCTTACAGGTTTAATCAATTTCTCTAAATAAATAGTGACATTATTTTTGAGATCAGCAGGATGTAAATCTCCATTTACATAAGCTGTTCTTAATTCTTCATAATTTCCAAATATAATATCTCCGCCAAATTTAGCAGGTCTTTCAATCTTCATTTCTTTAAAATTTTTAAAAATAATATATTTACAATATTCTAATAATGGATTGCCCTCTTCTATTTTTGGAGGACAAAAAGCAGTATTAATCTTATTTTTTAACTCCCAAAAACTTTCATGCATGTAAATAGCACTTTTGGGATCAGATTTAGACATTTTAGAAGCCATTAAAGTTTCTTCCTCTGTTTCTTTTTTTTGTAACCCTTGTAAACCCAATAAAATATGGTGGTGAATTGCAATTGGTTTCTTCCACTTTAATTTATTAGCAACTTCTCTAGCTAAAATATGTGCTCTTCTTTGGTCCATGCCTAATTGACAAATATCGAGATTCAAATGAAAAATATCTGTAACTTGCATAGGTGGATAAAATAATTGTCCCATGCTTAATTTCTCACCCTGTTTTCTGCCCATTATAGTTGTTGCTCTTAAAACTCTTTCAAGAGAAATTTCCTTGGCTACTTTTAAAACTCTATCCCAATATTTCAATCCATCCATTATCTCACTAGCCCATACTATCTTTACTTTGTCAATATCAATACCACAAGCTTTCCATACCTCAACAAAATATTTGCCAGCAGTTTGGATATTTTCTAAATTGCCGCCTAATTTGTTATTAATAAAACCAAAATAATCAGCTAAAAATAAATGAAATTTAACCCCAGCCTTTAACATATTCCTTAAGTTAGTTGCTCTTAAAAGTCCAAAATGTATTGGCGAGATACCTGATGGCTCAAATCCATCATAAGCCAAGGGTTTATCATTAGTTTCAAAAAGATTTCTAAGCTCATCCTCAGTTAAAATTTCTTCTGCAAAAGACTTCATCAACTCTATTTTTGTTTCAGTATCCATTCTTTTTATATCCTAAATAAAACATTATAAAACTTTCTCCTAAATTTATTACATAGCTTATGAAAAGTTTTCAAAAATCCCGCAAATCTTTACAAAAGCCTTATTAATATAAATTGATTTTAAATAAAAATGGCAGAGTCTTTTTTGATTAAATTATCTTTGGTAATATCAATAGCTGGTTTAATAATTCTCTTTTTCATATCAGAAAAAATAAGACCAAAAGAATATCAAATAAACCTTCTTTCAAAAGAGAATTTGGAGCAATTAATAAAAATTAAAGGAACAATAAATAACGTGAAAGAAATTAAAGGTTTGATTATAATGACAGTTGAAGACAAATCAGGAGAAATTAAAGTTATTTTATCCAGAAAAAATCAGATCCTTAAGCCGGAAAAAGACCAAGAAGTTGAAGTAATAGGAAAATTCAAAGCATACCAGAAAGATTTCGAAATTGAAGCTCAGGAAATAAAAATTTTATAATTTTTTTAAAAACTTTTCATAAGTGATTAGTGAGAACTCTAAAAATGTTAGAAGAATTAATTTCGATTTTAATAGGCTGTATTTTGGGAATTATGACAGGTTTAACTCCTGGTCTTCATATAAATTTAATAGCCTCAATAATGCTGGCTTTATCAAATTTTTTATTAAAATATACCTCTGATTTAAATTTAATAATTATAATAATATCAATGTCAATTACACATTTATTTTTAGATACAATTCCTTCTATTTTCTTAGGAGTTCCAAATGAAGACACAGCAATTATTATATTGCCGGCGCATAAATTGTTGCTAGAAGGAAAAGCCCAAGAAGCTGTATTTCTTTCTTTATTAGGAACTTTATTTTCAATAATAATAATTTGTATTTTCATCCCAATTTTAATTTTTATTTTTCCAATATTGAATTTTTTTCTGAAAAACCACATACATATTATCTTAATAATTCTAACAATAATCTTAATTTTAAAGGAAAAACAAAGATTCTTAACTTTAACAATATTTTTATTTTCTGGAACTATGGGTTTTATAATATTAAATACCCCGAATATAAAAGAGCCTTTGCTTCCCTTGTTAGCAGGTTTGTTTGGCTTAAGCTCATTAATTTTAAGCATAAAAAACAATACAAAAATCCCAAAACAAATTAATCAAAATTTAAAAATAGAAATTAAAAAAATAAAATTTATTCTCATTGGTTTTATAGCTGGAGTTTTTTCAGCATTTCTTCCAGGTCTTGGTTCAGCACAAACATCAGTTTTAACCTCATCAATAATAAGAAAAATAGATCCTAAAGACTTTTTAATTCTAAACAGCTCAATAAATTCAGTAAACTTAATTGGGAGTTTTATAACTCTTTTCACAATCAATAAAGCTAGAAGTGGAATAGCAGTTGCAGTTTCACAGCTAATAAATTTAACATTAAATAAATTAATTTTAATATTTTCAGTAATCCTGGCAACAACATTTATAGCAACAGTCTTAACAATTTGTTTTTCAAGAATTTTTTCAAAATTAATTTCTAAAATAAATTATGAAAGATTATGTTATTCAATAATTGTCTTAATTACAATTCTAGTTCTAATAATCTCAAAACCAATTGGTTTACTAATTTTAATAACATCAACATCTTTAGGAGTTTACGTACAATTAAAACAAGTAAATAAAAATCACTTAATGGGTTGCTTATTGTTGCCAGTAATATTATATTTTATAATTTAAGTTTTGATAAAACTTTTCAGAAAAGGTTTAATTAAACCACCCAATCAAAGCTTTCTGCTTGTCTTTCTCTTTTCCAAATAAAGATTCAATTCTTTTTTTTGTAATCTTTAAATTTTGCTTTAAATAAACAGGAAGATCATACTTCTCAGCAATATCTAAAGCCATATTCAAATATTTTATGACAAATCCTTCAGAAACAGTGAGTAATAATTTACCCCCGCATTCAAGGCAAATTCCAGATAAAGGCGGCCTTCTGAATTTTGCATTGCATTCAACGCATCTGAATTGTTGCGTTGAAAATTTTCTTAAGTTTCCTTTTATATCTCTGATAAAATGTTTCTCAATAACTAATCTGGCAACATCTTGCTCATTAACAGCTCTTATTTTTTTAGCTAAATCTAATTGTCCCTTTACTTTTTCACCCATAGAAGGAATAAATTTATATGCGCTACAAACGACCCCACGATTAATATCGCTAGTATCATGGGTAAACCCAAATCCCCCATATTGCTTTTCAGTATCTAAAAAATCTTTTACTTTAGAAATCTTAATTTCCCAAGGATTTTTGTATTGCATGGCAGCTTCATAAAATTCCAAAGGATAATTAAAAGCAACATCCATGTCAAATACCATGTCATCCACTTCTGTAGGCAATAATTTAGAGCTTAATAATAAAGGTTCATCTTGTGTTGCCCCTTTAGTTTTCGGCAAATATTTTTTTGAAAAATTAAGCAAAACATCCATTAATAACATAATGCAAGCTTCATCACCGTCACACCTAGTATTTATAATTTGATTACCCCAAATAATATTTCGTTCCTCTTTTTCTTTCCAGTCAACTTCCAAACAATAAGAATTTGCTTTTTCATTAATTATTTCAATAGACTTTACATAATCTATGAAAGCATCACCAAAAGAAATTAAAGGAATTTGCTTATGATTATAAGATAATTTTCTTCCTTTAGTTTTTAAATTCAGCATATATTTTAATTTTTCAGCTTTCTTAGGATGATTTAAATTTAAAAAACAAGACAAAGTTCTACAATCTATTCCACTATAAATTAAATGATGATTAACTGAATATTTTGGTTTTTTTCCGAGTCTTTTATAGATTTCTAAAACCGTTCTTCCAGGCAATCTTAGTTTACTTGAACAAAATCTCCCTATTAAATTAAATCTTGTCAATAAAAAAGATATATCATCTAAAAGAGATTTATTAACAGATGAAATATCAATAACATCTCGCTGAGTTACTATACTACCATCGCCATCAATATAAGCAGAAATATAAGCACTAACTATTTCATCAAGAGAATTATATAAAAATCTTGGAACCCTTTTTGTATGAGCATTTGATCCAGTTTTAAAGCAATATTTAAGTAAATAATAAATAATATCATAACAAATTGTAATCTTAGTATTATTTTCTTCTAAAATTGGTTTAACCCCAAAACATTTTCGCGTAGAATTAAAAATTGCTTCCTGAATTGACTTAGTACTATTTCTAAAACTAACTCGTTTTGTTGTTGCATTTGTATGTAAATGTCCTTCGGCAGTATAATAACCAAGTAAATTAGCTAAATTTTCATCAATTTTAATTTTATTATTGAATTTAAATTTTCCAAAAAAACATCTAATCAAAGCTTTATCAGGAATATCTTCAATAGAAACCAAATTTAATTCTAACAGCTTTTTAAAATTATTCAATGGGACGCTTTGATACCATCTGCTTAGATTCTTTTTATATTCACCTTTAAAATTTAATTTCTCGCAAATAAATTTCCTCCCCAATCTATTCACTAAATTTTTAAAGAAATCAGAACAATTATCAATTTTTACTTTTGAAAGTATTTTTTCCGGTAAATTTTCAATAAATTCTTTAATTAAATTTAATTCTGTACTAAAATTTATTTCTGGTTTAAAATAATCTAAAACAAGTAACTTATCATCTATTTTAATTTCATTTGCTTTTTTAAATTTAAAATTATTGCTTTCATCTAAAAACATAAAATCATGATTCTGAGTCATTGTATAATTTCTATTTGTTGCAGTAGTAATTTTTATCCATTCTTCTGTTAATGGACCCTTAATAAAGTGTTTAATCTTTTTTTCTTTTATTTCTTTAGTAACAGGATCAGAACCATATGCAACCAATTCTTGGTTGCATTCTACTTTTAAAGTTCCAACAGTATCGACTACTTTTGTTTTAGCCCCTCTTTTTATTAAATCTTCAACAAAGGGCCCAATTTCATCATAGTAGATTTTTTTGTTTTTATCAGAATAAACAAATTTAGTGGTTGGAAAAACACAGTCTCTTCTCATAAGTGAGTGCAAATAAGGATGTGCTAAAAATCCTTGTGTTTTTGAAAATCCAATTATCCTTGACACTATGCCAGAAGATGTATGCGGGCTCAGACTGATAACTAATTGCCCTATCAAGTCTTCTTTTGTTTTGAGATTATAATATTTTTCAGTTTTGTATAATTTCTCAAGTAACTCGTCAATAAATCTAGAAATTTTAAGCATAACATCATCACACTTTTCATCTAAAGTATCTGGAGAACAAGGAATTACAATATCTTGTGATTTTAATTCAATAATTTGCTCATCATTAATAATCTCATTTCCATAAACATCTTTTTTATAGCTTAATTTTTTTAATCTTTCTAAATTTAAACCAATTTCTTTTGGTTTAAAATGAGTCAATGGCATCTCAATCATATCATATCTAATTGTACCGTCTTTATTTACATATAAACCATATTTAGCTCTCAAAATTCCCTTAGATAAATGTTCAACAATATGGTCTTTGCTACTTGTTCCCCTAACACCTTTAATCAATTCTGGATAAGAATTTGTATCTAATATTTTCAAGGCATTTTTTAAATAATAATTAATGTCAATTTCTCTTTTTCTGGATTTTAATGTTTTTCTTCCGCAGCACTCTTCATTATCATTTATTTTTTTACAAGTAGTACAAAAGAATTTTTGTATGCATTTGTTTCCACAGACCTCACAAAGAGAATAAACAGTCTCCTTATTGCACTTTTCACATAAAAAATTTGGAAAATCAGCATTAATTTTTCCTTTAGCTAAAGCATTGTTAAAACTTCTTGTTTTTCCCCCTTCGTTTCCAACAGCAAACAAAATTTGTGGACTCCCTGTTAATTTTCTCATTTTAGCTTTCTCAGGTCTGCCCATTCTTGCCCCAATTGAAGTTCCTGACTTATCCCTAATTTTATATTTACATTTTTCGTTCAAAATATCTAAAACATTTTCCTTATCAGAAATAAAATTAAAATCACCACCCAAATTTAACATCAAAGCTTCTTTCCATTCTCCTTCAATCACAACATATTCATTCAAAACATACTTGTGAAGCACCCCAATTAATTCTAAAATTCTTTTTGGTAGATTTTCATCTTTTAATTCTGGTTTTTGGTGATAAGGAATTACTAATTTATCATCTTTAAAAGCTCCTTTCCGAAGCCATTCAAGTAAAAGATTAAATTGCTCTTTATTTATTTCTGACCACCTAAATAAATATCTGGGATGTAAAGGTAAGTTCTTTTCAAGAGATAATTTTTTAGCCTCTTCAATAGAAATTTTTTTTTCTTTAATTCCAGTTTCTAAGCACCACCATTCATCACAGTATCCAGGTGGAACTAATTTATGAGCTCTATTTAAAAAATCACCATAATTAATTAAAATATCACCCAAATGTAAAATTTCTTCAATATCTTTGGCAACTTTTCGAGCCTGTTCTGGATCTTCTAAAAATAAAACATCACCATTTTTTAATTTTACAATCGGCCCATCAATACTGTCACAAGACCCAACAACACAGGCTTTTCCAGGCCTCTCAACTTTAAGTTGTGTACCAATAGCAATAAAATTATTTAAGACATACATGGTTGATGGGTGTATTGCTTGAGCGCTTAAACCAGTATTTCTTCCTCTTCCGTATCGTAATCTAAAGCCGCCTTTTGCTAATGGGTGAGTAAAAACAGGTCTACCAGCTACTAAATCTTTAATATATGTGTAGTCTGGTTTTATCAAAACATTAGAATTTTCAGATTTTTCCTGTGCTTTGCTTTTCTGTTGTATTTTCAAAAATTCATCTAAGAAATTCCATTCGTCACTAAAAAAATCTTTTCCCCATTTCTGTAATTGTGCAAAAACTTTCTTTGCTTTCTGCGCAAAACATTCTGCAAAAACCAAGCAAAAACCATTCCTTATTAAATTAGTCCCAATTCTGTCTAAATCTTTATAATTGCTTACTTCAAATTTCTCAGAAGGATCTCCTGTAATTTGGACAGGTATTTTTGAGGCTAAAAAAACTATTTCTTCATCACTGGGTAAATATTGTAAATTTGTAATTCTTTCATGATAATCTTTTACTTCTGTAACACTTCTCTTAATCTCTTCTTTTGTTGCATCATAAACATCATATCCCATTTTTAATCTTATATAATCAGCAACAACAACAGATACAGAAGCACCTGTGCCGCCCGCGCTCCTGATTGGGCCAGAATAATATAAAGCAAAGTATTCCTTTCCGTCTCTTCTTTTTTTTAATTCCAACCTTACAAATCCCTCTAATGGTGAAACAACTACACCAAGAGTAATATACGCAAGTCCAAATCTAATTCCTACCTCCATAGCTTCTCTTTTGTCTTTAAATTTGCAAAACTTCTCCTGCGCAATTTCTAAAGAAATAGTCAAAGCAACCCGCCAATCTATTCTCCCGAATTGTTTCTCAAGATCTTCAATTCTTTTCTCAATTCCTTGGTTTTTTACTTGTGGAGCAACTATAGAAATTAAGCCAACAGCCCTATCAACCATATTTTGTGCCAAAGGAATGTCAACAAAAAGTTCAGGATCAATGCCTTTGCTTCTCGCCTTATTTGCAGATTCATAAGCCTTCTTGATTTCATTATCAAAATCTTCAAAATATTTCTTAATATCTTCACTGGCAACTATCATAATACATCTTTATCTTCAAAAGTTTGTTTCATAAAATTTAAAATTTTTATTTCGCGGCTCTTCAAATTTATTAAAGTCACTTTAGCAGTATCTGTTTTGCTGCCGGTTTTTTCCTGATAAGGTGTTAACCCCTCCCAGCATCCACACCCAATTAATGAAACATTTCTATAAACAATATTACTAATTTGATGCAAATGTCCTGTAATGATAAAATCAGGAATATTATCAATTATTAAAAAATCATTTTTAGCATCAGGTACATATAAAGTAGCAGTATGTGTCGGACTTAAATGCCTTCTTTGTAATAAATATTTCATAATTAAATCCCCCCTAGAAGTCCACCCATTGCTTCTTATACTCTCAATATTATCAGCATAATAAACAAAACTTTTGCCATGATACAATATAACATCAAAACCAGAAAAATCCCCAGAAGAATGTAGATTAATAAATCCTGGATTAGTAACTAGAATAACATTCTCAATTTCAAAAAGTTCTGGAGCAAACTCCTTGTCTAAAATAGGTTGTGGCTCACTAACTCTAACAGAATCATGATCTCCAGGACATAAAATAATCAGTACATCTTTTCTTATTTTAGAAAGTAAATTTGCTAATTCCCTATATTGTTCTCTTATGTCTTTAATTTCCAAATCATTATCCTGTCCAGGATATACACCAATACCAGCAACTAAATCCCCAGTCATTGTTATATATTTTATCTTTCGAGCAATCTCTTTTTGTTTCTCCTCTCCTACATTACCATTTACCCATTCAATAAAATTCAAAAAATCCTCCTTATAAAATAATCTTGAACCAACATGAATATCTGAAGTACAAATTAAATAACATTCGTCAGGACTTTTCTTCAGTTCCTTAGTCAATGGAATATCAGGAAAAACAACTCTTCTTCCAAATAAAACACCCTTACTAAAGCTTCCAACAATACCTATAACCTCATCCAAAGAAACCTCTTTACAAGTATTATAAAGTTCAAAATCATTTTTCCCAACAATTACTTTTATTCTTCCTGTTAAATCCTCTATATCAAAAATAAAATTGCTGTTTTTCGTTATCTCTTTATTCATAACAATCCCAATAATAGTTGCCTTCTCTTTGTCCTTTTTATTCAGGACTTTATTAATAGAAATAACATCTCGTAATTCCTGTCTTTTTTCGAGAATATCTCTTAAAACTTTATATCTATTCCTAAAATATTCAACAAAATCTTGTAAATCAATTTTTTTATCTGGTTTTATATAATCTTTAATTATTTTTACAGATGATTTTAATGCTTGTTCTTCTTTTACAATTTTTTTAACATTTATCAACTCTAAAAAATTATCATATTCAATCCTGCTTCTTCCTTTTTCCAAAAAAACTCTCGCCCTTTCAATCTCATCCCAGTTAACGCTTAATTTTTTAAAAATACCTAAAGATTCTAGTATATGCCTGTTAATTATTAAAGGTTTATCTAAAAAAAGATTCTCTTCTAATAAATTAATTATCTTTTCAATCTCAAAACTAGAATCAAAAACATCTGGGCTAACTAAATATCCTTTCTGCATTAAAGATTGTACAACTTCCCCCTTTTCCATTATAAACTTAAATCCTCTTTTAACATATTATTTATTTTTATAGCAGTTGAATTTGGTATTGCTAAGCAAATCTCTCTTGTTCTCCCATATCTTCCCTTGCTGATTACTTTGGCATTAATTATTCCCAACAAGTCAAGTTCAGCAACAATATCGCTTAATCTTCTCTGAGTTAAAGGCCTATCCCCTGTTCTGAAACAATAATTTTTGTAAATTTCATAAATATCCCCAGTAAAAATACATTTATTTGCTTTCAAAAACATTTCAAAAATAGCATAAAGAGTTAGCTTAAACTGTTTTGGCTGGCTGTTGACAATGTCAATTATTCTGTCTCTTTCAATTTTTGCTTCAGCAGCATCAATATTCTCTAATGTAACTGTTTTTTTATTTCCTCTCTCAACTAATTCTCCTGCTACTCTCAATAATTCTAAAGCTCGCCTGGCATCACCATGTTCTTTTGCAGCATAAGCAGAACATTTTTCAATTACTCCCTCCTCAATTACCTCCCCCTTAAAAGCAATTTCTGCTCTTTCTTTCAAAATTTTTTGTAATTGTAAGGCATTATATGGTGAAAAAACAAGTTCTTCTTCACTCAAACTGCTTTTAACTCTTGAATCTAAATTATCTGCAAATACCATATCATTCGAAATTCCAACTAAAGAAATCTCACTATTAAGTAACTCAGAATTTAATCTAGTTAAATTATACAGAATTTCATCCCCAATTTTATTTACTAATTGATCAATTTCATCAAGAACAATTATTAATAATTGTTTTTTTTCATCTAAATATTTTATAAAACCCCTATATACTTCATCAGTTGGTAAACCTGTTGCCGGTACTTCTCCACCAAATTCTCTTGTTAACTGCGCAAGCAATCTATATTCAGTATCTGCAATTCTTTTTAGTTTACAATTAAGATAAAAAATCCTTAAATTAACATTCTTTTTTTTAGAAAGATCTAGTAGGTTTTTAATTACATACTTAACACAAAGGGTTTTACCAGTTCCTGTTCTACCATAAATAAATAAATTAGATGGTTTTTCCATTCTCAGACTAGGCGCTAAAATATTTGCAATTTGTTTTATTTCATTTTCTCTGTAGTGAATATTATCAGGAATGTAATTACTTTGTAGGGCCTTTCTGTTCTTAAAAATAAAATCTTTTTTCAAATAACCTTCAAAAAAATCAGTTAACCCTTTTT
Source organism: Candidatus Woesearchaeota archaeon (assembly GCA_018302125.1). Lineage (GTDB taxonomy): Archaea > Nanobdellota > Nanobdellia > SCGC-AAA011-G17 > JACPIM01 > JAGWAC01. Next base: position 68,624 of record JAGWAC010000001.1, read on the forward strand.
CATCAACCATAGTAATCCTAAAAACATAAAATTCTATTTAAAGATTCTTATTTTTTCATCCCACCCCCCTCTTTCCTATAGAAACCACCCCTTCCGGAAAATTTTCATAAAAAGTAAAATTTTTTTAAATATAAATAAAAAGTGAAAAATAGAAAAAGAAAAACATATAATAAAGAATAAAAAAATTTATAAAAGCAAATAAAAAATAGAAAAAATCATAAAAACTTATTAAAAACTTATTTTTTTATATTTCATTCAAAAAAAGAGGTTTAAATAATAAACTCTTTCCAAAGGAAATGGGGGGGTGGGGGTTATATTCTGAAAAGATTATATAAAAAATATACAAATCCAAACCCAGAAAGATTTATAAATTAGATAAATTATTAAAAGAAAATGGCTGAAGAAGAAAAAAAATATTCTAAACAACTATTAGGAAAGACAGTAGTAACTAAATCGGGAAAAAAATTCGGTGAAATAGGAAATATAACTTTTGAAACAAGAACAGGAGAATTAATACAAATTATTCTCAAAAATACAACACCATATATAGAAAATTTAAATTTAGAAAAAGATACTAGTGGAAGTGTTTTAATACCTTTTTCATCAGTAATTGCTATAGGTGACTTCGTTGTTGTTTCTGAAGAAGATATAATATAAAGATTTTTAAATTATTGTATTTTTCTTAATAAAATGAAATCAACTAAAGATATTAAAGTCTCAAGTAAAATATATGAGCAGATCATAGGGCAGAATAAAGCCCTAGAAATAGTTAAAAAAGCAGCAAAACAAAGAAGGAATTTATTATTAATAGGAGACCCAGGAACAGGAAAATCTCTTTTAGGTCATGCATTAGCAGAATTACTGCCAACAGAAAAACTTGTTGATGTTCTTTCTTATGATAACCCAATAGATGAAAATACACCAATAATAAAAACAGTTCCTCGGGGAGAAGGTAAAGAAATAGTCTCAAAAGCAAGACTTCAAGCAATAACATCTTTTAAGAAACAAAGTACTTTTATATTTATTTTAGTAATTTTATCAATGATCACACCATGGTTAATTAGAAAACAATATGGTGACATAATGGCAGCAGCTTCTTTAATAGGTTCAATGATTTTTTTAGGTGCATTTATTTTATTCTTAAATATTAATAGAAGAGTTAAAACCACATCAAGAGTTCCCAAATTATTAATTGATAATTCAAATACAAAAAAAGTTCCTTTTTTAGACGCTTCAGGAGCACATGCTGGAGCACTACTTGGTGACTGTTTACACGATCCATTACAATGCCTAAATAGTAGTAACAATATTTTTATAATTAAAGAAATAGGAAAAGATAAATATATCTTACAAGAAGAAGATATTAGTTTAAAAATTAATAATTTATTAGAAAAAAATAAAGACAAAATAATTAAAAGAAAAGATTATTCTGCAGTTCATTTAAAAGAAGGGGAATTAAAAATTTTAGGAGAAAGAAATAAGAACATTCAAGACGTTACTGTATTATCAGTAAATAAACATAAAAATCACCACAAATATTTAATAAAATTAACAACAGAAACTGGAAAAGAATTAATTGTTACGTCAGAACATAAAATAGCAGTTAAAGATTTTTTCAATAAAATAAAATATATTGCTGCAGAAAATTTAAAGCCATGGCATAAATTAATCACTCTCGAATAATTATTTAGTTGTCTTCCGAAAACTTTCCGAAATTTATTAATTTTTCCAGAAACTTTACAGTTGATTTATAAATCAATCCAGAAATCTTCCGAAAATATAGTACTGGACACCAGACGCCCGCCTAGCGCTTATATACTAAATTAGCTTATATACTAAATTATCTTATATCTTTTTATGACAGAAAAATAGGCTAGCATAATAATTTCAGAACAAAATATAATAAATACTTATAATAAATGGCAACAAGAGCAAAGCAAATTATATTTAGAATATAAAAAAATAAAACAAGAAAATCCAGAGCTTGGTCATAAAAGAATTGCTACACTTCTAAACCAACCACATCATAAAACAAGATAGTGGCATGAAAAAAATAGAATAATTAATTTTTTTGAAGTAGCTGCACTTAAATGCTCTTGTTGTGGAAAACTAGGTCAACATATAGATAAATCAAAAAATATTCAAATTATAAGAAGTCCAGAATTTTTTAATATTTCATCAATAGAAGAATGGGAAAAGTTTATTGATGAAGAACTTAAATTTTTAATTCAAAACAAAGAAGAAGTACTTCTTATACTTCCAGAACTTGAAAATAAATGGAAAGAGTCTTGTAAAGCATTAAGAAAGCTAATTAAACAAACAACAAATACTCAACACCAACATTTATAAATTTTCTTTTCTTTTAATACATTAACCAAGTAACTTATTCCTAAATCAGGAGTTGATAAGAACCTTGGTTCTTATTTATGAATCTAAAAACAGAAAAAATAGAAAAAATAGAAAAAATCCCATATAATGGATATTTATATAATTTGGCAACTACTACGGGTAATTTATTTGCAAATGGAATTCTAGTTAAAAATTCAGGAGGCCTAGGAACTCCTGCATATGAAAGACTAGTTCCTGGAATGATACATAAAGCAAACAAAGGAGTTTTATTCGTTGATGAAATCGCAAATTTAAAGCAAGAGTCTCAACAAGAATTATTAACAGCAATTCAGGAAAAAAAATATCCTATAACAGGGCAGTCAGAAAGATCTAGTGGAGCAATGGTAAGATCAGACCCTGTTCCAACAGACTTTACCTTAGTAGCAGCAGGTAATGTAGAAACTATAAAACATATTCATCCAGCATTAAGATCTAGAATACGTGGTTACGGTTATGAAGTTTATATGAATAATGAAATGGAAGATACAAGCGAAAATAGGCAGAAAATTATTCAGTTCATCGCACAAGAAGTTAGAAAAGATGGCAAAATTCCACATTTTAGAGAAGATGCAATTAATGAGATAATAGAAGAAGCAAGAAAAAGAACAGGCAAGCATGGTCAATTAACATTAAGGCTGCGTGATTTAGGGGGTTTAATCAGAGCAGCAGGAGATCTAGCATTAGAAGAAAAAACAGACTTAGTAACTCTAAAACAAGTTATCAAAGCAAAAGAATTAGCAAAAACACTAGAGCACCAACTAGCAGATAAATATATAGAAAATAAAAGAAAGTATGAAATTATAATTACAAAAGGTACTCAAATAGGAAGAGTTAATGGTTTAGCAGTAATGGGTTCTGATTCTTCTTATTCAGGTATTGTTTTACCAATAGAATCAGAAATAACCCCTGGCGGAAAAAAAGCAGAAATTATAGCAACAGGTAAATTAGGAAAAATAGCTAAAGAAGCAGTAAAAAATGTCTCAGCAATTATTCTAAAATATTTTGGTGAGGATATAAAAGAAAAATATGATATTTTTGTACAATTTATACAAACATACGAAGGCTTAGAAGGAGATTCAGCATCTATAGCAGTTGCAACTGCAATAATATCCGCATTAAAAAAAGTACCAGTAAGGCAAGACACAGCAATGACAGGCTCATTATCAGTCAGAGGAGAAGTTCTCGCAGTAGGCGGCGTCTCATCAAAAATAGAAGCAGCAATTAGTGCAGGAATAAAAAGAGTAATTATTCCAAAAACAAATGAAAAAGATGTGATATTATCAAAAGACAAAATAAACCAAATACAAATAATCCCAGTCTCAAAAATAGAAGAAGTTCTAGAGCAAGCCCTAGACTGGAAAAATAAAGAAGAAATATTAATGAAAATAAAAAGATTTAAATAACCCCCATTAATACAAAAAAACATGCCAATTGTAGGTTTTAATTTTAATAAAGTGTATGTAGAAAAAAAAGAAAGCCTAGAAGCATCTAAAAATATCCAGATAAAAAATGATGTTCTAATAACAAATGTGCGAGAAGAAAAACTTCCAACAGGAAAAACCAAAGCAGACGGCCTAAAATTTGACTTTAAATTCCACTTAAAATACGAGCCAGAAGTAGGCGAGATAGAGCTAGTTGGTTTTATTTACTATTTAGATGATCAAGAAGTAATTAAAGATATTTTTAAATCTTGGAAAAAAGACAAGAAACTATCACAAGAACTCACAGCAAATTTAGTAAACACAGTTCTAATAAAAGGAACAATAAAAGCATTAACCTTATCACAAGAAGTTAATCTTCCACCTCACCTGCCTTTGCCAACAGTAAATCCAAAATCAAGTCCTGAAAGTTATATTGGCTAGTTTTTTTATTTCCAATTAACTCTTTTCTGATGGTTAATTAAAAACTTTTTAGAAAAAAGTTTTATCCAAAATTCTATTAAAAACACGTAAAGTATAAATATTCGCATAGTGCCCAATATATTATGTCTTTCATAAGATTAAAAAAGAGAGTTACAAAATCAAAAGAAAATTTTTATGCTTATATAGTTTCTAATAAATGGCATAACAACCTTCCAAAACAAAAAATCTCTTTATACTTGGGAAGATATCATAAATTAGATTCTAAAATCATAAAGATAAAGTTGTCTAAACAAGAAAATATTTTAGTTTATTTATTAAAAAAAGAGCTTTTGCTACACAATTTTAAGCAAAAAAACCACAGTTTTATTCACCCAAAAGGATTTGTAATTGATTTAAAGAAAAATAAAGTTCTAAATAAACAAACACAAAACCCAGTTTGTTTAGGCTTAAATCAAGGCTTTCTCTGTTCTTATACATTAAAAAACTTATTAAAATTTAAGCCTAAATTAAATAACAAAAAACAAGCAGCTAAGTCCTTAATAAGAATTTTATTGGAAGCAGGAATAAAGCCAGATAAAGACCTATTCTTAGAAACATTCACTAAATTAAAAATACTCTAAACAGGCATGCACATCTTATGCACATTCTAAACACATAAACATACCCAATTAATCTACATAATCAATATAAATTTTCTAGCAATCTATCTTTTATGGAGCCAGATGAAAAAGAGAAAATAAAACAATCTTTCTTAAAAGTCAAAGAAGACATAGAAATCTTAAAAACCCAATTAAATGAGGTTAAAAGCCTTATTAAGACTCTTGAAAAAAACCTAATTTCTGAAAAACAACTTGATCAAAAACCCCTCACAACCAAAGAAGTTCCACAGGAAATCAGTTCCACAGGAAATCAAGGGGTCTATACAAACATTCATTCATTCATTCATGCACATATGCATTCATTCAACAAACATTCAACAGATATTCAACAAACAAACACTCAAATAAATACCCACTTAAACAAAAATAAGACTATAGACTGGTCAAAATCTAACCTAACTGATATTGACTCTTATTTTCTAATCCTCACAAAAGGTGAATTTTTATGTTTTTTAACCATTTATCAGCTTGAAGAAGATTTAAAGAGAGGCGTTTCTTATCTCGAACTCTCACGGCATCTATCTTTATCAGAAGGATGTATTCGTACCTATGTCTCTCAAATGCTAAAAAAAGGCTCTCCCTTACAAAAAATACGCCTAAATAATAAACTCACACTTCTTTCCTTAGACAAAAATTTTAGGTTTCTAAACCTTAAATCTCGTTTAGTTAATATTTTTTCAAGATCTGATCCTAATCAAACCACACTTTCATAATTTTTTATTTTCAAACTCTTTCTTTTTATATCTCTTTTTTCAATTTTTTTCATTAATTCTTCTTACAAAATATTAAGATAATTACTAAGAGATAATAAAATGAGACGTCACTGACGTCAGTGACGCGTCACTGACGCCATAGGAACTTCCAGTGACGCGTCATAAGCAACAGAAATTTATTTAAACAAAGTAATTTTATTAAAATAAAGATGTGGTGGTTATTTTCAAATAAAAAGAGGGATACAAGTAGTTCTCATGATATTCATTTATTTAGTAGAATAAAAACTATGGAGGAGAATCTAAAAAATTCTTTCTTCAATATTAAAAAAGATATTCATAAAGTAAATAATATAGTTTTTTCCCATGATGATAAGATAAATCATCTAAAAGAAAGAGTCCATTACTTAGAAAACATAATTAAAAATTTAAGGGTATTAGACTCTGTCGAAGAATCACCCAAAGAAAAATCCAAAAAAGAAAATATTGAACAGACTATCAATACTGATATTTCTATAAACAATCCAACTATTAAATGGGGGGATTTAACAAATATTCAACAAAATCTCTTTATGAGATTGGGGTTATTACAGATAGAGGCTAATCAAAGAAGAATAGCTATGAAGCATTTAGCTGAGGAATTATATCCTGAAAAAACCTATAATGACGTAAGATCTATGATTTCAGATTATGTTAATTTATTAAATGAGCATGGTTTAGTCAAAAAAACTAGAAAAGGTCGCCAAATATTTGTTTCTACAACAGAAAAAGGCCTTATTTTCTATGATAAAGCCAAAAAAAAGAAGCTTTTGGATATATTAAGAAAGCATTAAATTTAATAATTCTTGAATTCATTTAGATAAAAATGAAATCTATAAAACAAGAAGATAATTTAGGATGTAGCATAGCTTGTGTTGCTTTTATTTGTAAAACTAATTACAATACAGCCAAGAAAAAATATTTCAAAAATTTAGGCAATGCTAAAAAAACTGGTTTTTATTGTACAGATATAGTCAAAGCTTTAAGTCGCGCTAATAAGAAATATAACTATAGATATATAAAAAGAAAAAAGAAATTTATCAAAAACACAATTGTTTTTATCAAAAGATCTAAAAAATATCCAGTAGGCCATTTTTTAGTGTTTTCTGGAAAAGTTTGGATGGATCCTTGGATTAATCTTAATATTTTGAAACTTGATATTAAAAAAAGTAAATCTGGCTTTCGAAAAAGACTTCCCGGAAGGGCTATTTATGAAATTTTTCCAAGTTAAAATTATAATCAAAGATTAAATTATTTAATCATGATTTTTCTTCCCAAATATCGCCACCTCTCTGAAAAGTTACCCAATTTATTTTAGCTTCAATTTTATTTACACATTCAACAACATTCTTTTTAATGTCGGTTTCAAAAAATCTCACTACACCCATCCATTTTTCTTTAAAAATTCATCTTTTCTTTGATCTCTAACAATTTTTTCTTGTTGTATCTTACTAAGTTTTCCTAAATCATTGCGATCGTATATTTTTGGGTTTGCATGCCAAAAATCTCCATCACACTCCACAATAATTTTTGAATTTGGTAATGCAAAATCACAAACAAAATTATTTATTCTATATTGAAATTTAAAGAAAAAATCGCGTTTATACATTTCATAAAACATTATTTCTTCTATTTTCGTATGGAAAAAAGGAAACTTCCTATTTTTTATTCTTTCTATAATCGATTCTCGTGCCCAGATAGACATTGATTTTCTTCTTGTTTTTGCCTTCTCTTCACCATAGATTTCTTCCCAAGTTTTACCATATAATGGATGAGTCTCACCCTTTAATGAGCTAATAACCAAGTTCTAGGTTTAATTTGAATGTTATTGCCTTTCAATAATCTAGATACTGTTCGATTACCAAAACCAAAAAACTTTCCTATCTTTCCAATACTCATTTTTTGATCTAAATATAATTTATTTAAAATGTCCTTAATTGATTGTCCTTGTTGTTTTTCTATTTCTTGAATTTTATTTTGTCTTCTTTTTCGATGTATCTGCCTGTAAATTTCAGCGTAATTTTTAATGTCATACCTCGCTTTTATTAGATTCTTATTCCGATCCACGTCTCTTTTCATTCTTTCCTTCATAGATTCAGATTTTGTTCTTAATGGAATTCCTAATCTCTTTAGATGAAGTTCGATCGTGGTTTTAGGGATTTGTAACTCAGAAGCTATTTTTCTAGTAGACTTTTTTTGATTAATATATAATTCATATAGCTCCTCTTTTGAAAAAAAGTATTTCTGAACGCCCATTTTCTTTAATAAGTTAATTTTACTTATATTTCTTTCTAATGAGCTTAAAATAACTATATAAGCCGTATAAACACATTTAGTAAGGGTTATATAGTAACTTCATATAATGCATATTATATGAAGTTATTAAAAGAGGTAGAAGGTATTCTTCAAAAACTTGAAATCGAGCTTAAAATAAGAGGATTTTCTAAGGCAACGATTTCAGCTTACAAAAGACATAATTTCGAATTTTTAACTTTTACAAATAAACAACCAAATAAAACGACAATAGATGATGTAAAAGCCTATCAAGTTTATCTTTATGATAAAGGAATAAAACCAACTAGCACGAGTTTAAAGTTATCATCTATAAAATTTCTTTTTAATAAAATCTTAAAAATTAAATTAATAACTGATGAAGTTGGTTATCCAAAGTTGCCAAAGAAGATTCCTGATGCTTTAACAAGAAATGAAGTACAAAGATTATTTTCAGCAGTTTCTAATAAGAAACACCTTCTTTTATTAAAATTTATGTATGGTTCTGGTCTAAGGGTTTCAGAATGTGTTAATTTTAAAATTAGGGATCTTATTTTTGATAATCTTACTGCAAAAGTTAGGGGGGGTAAAGGAAATAAAGAAAGAATGATTATTTTATCTGAAGAGTTTATTTCTTTACTTAAAGAATATCTAAACTACAGAAAAGAGAAGCAATCAGAATATTTATTTCCGTCTAAAAGAAATCCAAACAAACCAATAACAGTAAGAGCTGCTCAAAATGTTATCGAAAAGGCAGCAAAAAATGCTGGGTTTAATAAAAGAGTTTACTGCCATATTCTAAGAAGCAGTTTTGCAACTCATTTATTAGAAGATAACACTGATATAAGATATATCCAAGAATTACTTGGTCATATTAATTTAGATACAACAGAACGATATACTAAAGTTAATCCAGAAATTTTAAGAAAAGTAAAAAGCCCTTTAGATAAGTTAAACAACAAATCTAATAAGTTTTAATCTTTACTCAAAACATTTAAGCTTATAATAAGTTAACAACTTCTAAACAAAGATTAAAACTTATAATCATAATAAAGATAGAAATATTTAATCAAAAATTAAATAATTTTAAGCTACCCTTCTTTCAAGTGATCTTCTTTCCCAATTCTCAGAGCTCATATGGTAAGGAATTAAGTCTTTTATATTGGCTAAATTGCTTCCTTCATTTAACTCAAGTTTCACACCTTCTTCTCCCCTATTTCTCATTAATTTCAATCTTTCTCTATCTAGTAAAGCTCTAAGAACATAAGCTATAGCATCCGAAGTATTTACTAAAGAAACTATTTCATCTCCCTTTGGAATGAATTTTATATTTACATCATCTAATCTATAACCATCTTTTTCTAAACAAGATTCTAAACTCTCTTGAATTTTATACATATCATGACCATCAAAAACCACATCTATTTTTTCTCCAATATTATAAAAACCAGCTGACCTAATCAAATTTAAAATTCCTAAAATTAAAGAAGAATTTGTTTCTAATACTCTTTTAGGTAGTATTTTCTTTTGCTCTTCAAAAAAAAGAGGGTCTTTTTTTCCAAATCTCAAAATATTACCATAACTAAACGCACCAAATAAAAATCCAGCAATACCATCTAAGTTAAGTCTAAGTGGTTTATCTTCACACCTTCTTTTTTTAAAACTTTTATCTTCAGAAGAATAATCATGTAAAGAATCTAAAGAACAAGAAGCAACATAAATAAAAACGCGCTCACTTTTTGTAAACCTAAAAATAGTTTCATCTACCCCAATAGAAATTGCCATAAGTCCCTCTTTTTATTTATGTTTGAAAAATGAGCGAACTCCCCATAAGAAAACCCAGAACTACTCCCCATTTTCTCCTGAGTTGTGAAACCCATGAATATGATTAAATTTGATAATCTTTTTTTCTTTAAATATTCTTTGTCATCATAGAAAGTAACAAAAGCGAGAGAAACTTTTATAAACAACAGAATAGTTTTTTATTTTAAATAAAGAGGTGATATGTATTCCAATAGGTGACTGGTTTCTAGCAAGAAGTGAAGCTTTTAAAATTCTGATGATGAAATTTAGAGATCATAAAATTTACACAAAAACAGCTTTCTCTAAAGTTAAATCAAAACACAATCAATATGATCAGGCATTAAAAGAGCATAAGGAAAGAATTGAAGAAATGGAAAAGATATTATCATCATTAAAAGAAGTTACTCCATTTAAAATAAAAAAGAAAAAAACAAATAATTATGATTGATTTTTTTAACTCATTCTTCAAAAATAGTTCTGGTAAAATTTTTCTCAAAAGTTTTTTCTATGCTTTCAATACAAATTATTTTTGTATTCGTCATTAAAAATTCCCTGAAATATCTATCAATTTTAACGCCATTTCTTTGAAAATTATTTTTTAAAAATCCATATAATTGTCTTCCCTCTTTGTCAAAATCAGTTAATATTACAACCTCATTTGTAATTTCTGCAACATCTTCTATAAATTTATACAAAGGTCCGTTTATTGTTATAACTCTTTTTACACCCAAAGAAATCAAGGCTTCTTTATCTTTTTTACCCTCAACTATAATTAATTTTTCTGTATTTTGTAATTTCTCTTTCCATTCTTCAAGATTGTTTATCAAAAAATACCCTTATTTTTTAGATCTAGGTAATCTCTCTAATTTTTCTAAAATTAACTTAACTAAACCATTACTTTCTTCATCTAAACCTTCTGCAGTAGATAATACTTTTCGATAAGGCAAGATTTCTTTTGATGAATCAATTTCAGTTACTTCAACATTTATCATTCCAACTTTATGTAAACATTTTTTTATAATGATTTTTTTATTTTGCGGATCATACTCAATAATTTCTGTCTCTTTCCAATTACCAAGTATATCTTGCATAAAAAAACTTAATTTAAATGCAGGAACATCAAGAATAAAAGAAGAATTAAATCTTCCAAAAATATACCCCCCACTAAGGGTTAATTCATATGCCTTTTCATGCTTAAAATAATTCCACTTCATTCCGTATAAACAAATAGTTAAGTTTAAAAATAATTCTTTTATTAATATAATTCTGGATTTTCTAAATGTATTAAAGCATTCACAACAGCTTGTTTTGTCAATCTTTCCTAACTAATCTTCCTTTGGTTAAAATTCCAATTGTCCAAATATAAGAACTGATGTCTTGATTTTGAGTAAGTAGATCTATATTTATTTTCATTTTAAAATGTACGGGCCCGGAGGGATTTGAACCCTCGGCCCTCTGGTAACTCCAAGAGCTTAAGAGCTTCATCCTTTTGACAGATGCTCTAACCAAGCTGAGCTACGAGCCCATAAATAAAACCTAAACAAAAATTCTATTTAAAAATTTATGCAAACATATATAAATATCTAATAATTAAAAAGATTAAAAATGAGGTTAGAATTAGAAAAAAAGCCAAAAGGCGTAAAATTAATAGCTGGTTTTCCTGGTTTTGGTTTGATAGGTACAATAGCAACTGAATTCTTGATTGAACATTTAAATGCAGTTCAAATTGGAAAGATAAGGATAGATGAGTTGCCGCCAATAGTTGCAGTTCATCAAGGTCAGGTCATTGAACCTCTAGGTGTTTTTTATAGCAAAAAATACAACCTAGTAATTCTCCATGCTTTAACTTCTGTGGCTGGAATTGAATGGGCATTGCAAAACGAAATCTGTAAATTAATGGATGAATTAAAGGTAAAGGAATTAATTACAATTGAAGGAATTGGAAGTACAACTGTGGAAAATATGAACGTTTATTATTTGGCAAATAAAAAATTAGACTTAAAAAAAATTAATATTAATCCCTTAAAAGAAGGAATTATTCTTGGGGTAAGCGGTGCTTTATTATTGAGAGGCTGTGCAAATTTGGTTGCTTTATTTGTAGAAACACATTCTACTTTGCCAGATTCAAGGGGGGCTGCAAAAATAATAGAAATTTTAGATAAATATCTTGGGTTGAAAGTAGATTACAAACCTTTAATGGAAAAAGCCGTTAAATTTGAAAATAAAATTAAGGAATTAATGGCTAAAAAAGAGAAAGTTGCAGCATCTCAAGAAAAGAAAGAGTTAACTTACTTAGGTTAAATTATAAATAAAAGAAAAATCTCTTTTTTTGTTTATATTCTAAAATAAAAGATTTTTTATTTTTTCAATATGGTCTGCTATTCTATCTCCATTTGCAGTTAATTTGATTGTTTTTATTCTACCAGATTTTTCAAAATCAACTAATTTTGCTTTTTCCATTTCTTGTAAAATTTTTACAGCATGGGAATAAGTGCAATCAACTTCTTTTGCAAGAACTGAACCATATCTGTGTTTGTTCCCTTTTCTTAAAGCAACCAAAATCATAGCTGGTTTTTTTCGAAAAAAAACCTCGAAAATATCCTTCGGTACTTTTACCATTAAAGTTTCCCTCCCTCTTTCATAAGTACCCCTTTTTTATTTTTCATTTTTGATAAATTGTTACAGAAGGCAGGTTGTATTTAAATGTTTCTTTTTCAAAATCGATTTTTAAAAATAGAATTTAATAAATATATTTTTATTGTCCTTAATTTGTAACAAAAAAAGATTATCTGTTTAAAAATTTCCCATAATGCCACTTCAATAAACCTTAAATAATCTTCATAATCTTCCTACTTAGGGGGTTCATTCTTCTTTTACTAATACAAAAGAGGCTCGAGCATCTATTTAAAAATTAGGAATGCACAAGAGCCATATACCAAAAATTTTAAAAGGTTGTTCGCTTATTTTTAAATTTAATGCTCGATATAAAATTTGTGAAAAGTAACCAGGAAGTCGTAAAAAAGAATCTAAAAAATAGAAATCAATTAGAAAAAATAAATTGGGTTGATGAAATAATAAAAAATTATGATAATTCTATAAAAATAAAAAAAGAATTGGATGAGCTAAGGCATAAAAGAAATGCAATTTCAGAAGAAATTAATTTGTTAAAAAAACAGGGAAAAGATATTTCTCAAAAAATAAAAGAAATTAAAGAACTACCCCACAAAATAAAAGAGCTTGAAGAAAATTATGAACATCTCCAGTATGAAATAAAAGAAAAATTATCAAATTTGCCAAATATTTTGGACAATTCAGTTCCAGTTGGAAAAGATGAAAATGATAATAAGATAAAGAAAGTTGTCGGAAAAATTCCAAAGTTTAAATTTTCAGTTAAAGATCATACTGATTTGGCTTTAAATTTAAATGTTTTGGATATGGACAAAGCAGCCAAAGTTGCTGGTGCTCGTTTTTATTATTTAAAAAATGAACTAGTAAAATTAAATCAGGCATTAATTAATTTTGCTTTGGATTTTTTAAAAAAGAAAAAATTCACTTTAATGCAGCCGCCATTTTTATTGAGAAAAGCAGCAATTTCAGGGGCAATAACCTTTTCAACATTTGAAGATACAATCTATAAAATCGAAAATGAAGATTCATACCTTATTGGTACAGCAGAACATGCTTTAAATGCCTTTTATATGGATGAAGTTATTAATGAAGAACAGCTCCCAATTAGGTTGGCTGGAATTTCCCCTTGTTTTAGAAAAGAAGCAGGAGCTCATGGAAAAGACACAAAAGGAATTTTTCGAGTTCACCAGTTTGAAAAAATAGAGCAATTCGTATTTTGTACACCAAAACAAGCTGAAAAAGAATTTAATTTTATCTTAAAAAATCTTGAAGAAATCTATAAAGCCTTAAAATTGCCTTATAGGCTTTCATTATTATGCTCAGCAGATACAGGAAATGTTCCAGCCAAAACAATAGATCTGGAAGCTTGGTTTCCTGCACAAAAATTTTACAGAGAATTAGCTTCTTGTTCAAATTGCACTGATTATCAAGCAAGAAGATCAAATACAAAATATAAAACAAATAATGAAACAGAATTTGTATTTACTTTAAATAATACTGCAATTGCAACAGAAAGGACAATAGCCTGTATCCTTGAAAATAACCAGCAAAAAGATGGCTCAATAAAGATTCCAAAAGTTCTGCAAAAATATATTGGCTTTAAGGAAATAAAGGCAATAAAGAAAAGATAATTTTTAAATTTTTGCTTAACTTTTCTAAAAATCTTAAAAGCATAAACCGAAAGCTTTTTGATTAAAAAGTTTCTTAAATCAAATATGTCTAAACACAAAAAACAATTCAAGTTATTGGCTGCAGGGGATTTTCATGGGGATAAATTAGCAGCAAAAAAACTGGCTGATTTAGCTGAAAAAGAAAATGTAGATCTGGTTGTATTAAATGGTGACTTAGTTGAAGAAGAAGATACTTCTGGAATTATTGGCCCCTTTGTTGCCAAAAATAAAAAAGTAATTATTCTCCCTGGAAATCATGAAACTATTGCAACAGCAGATTTTTTGGCTGAATTATATAATATTACTAATTTGCATGGTTATTATATGAAATTTGGCGATATTGGTTTTTTTGGTTGTGGTGGTGCAAATGTTGGTCTGTCTCAGTTGACAGAGCAAGAAATATATGAAACTTTGAAAAAGGGTTTTGAAAAAATTAAGGACTTGCCAAAAAAAGTTATGATAACTCACGTTCATCCAGCAGATACAAAAATGGAGATGTTTTCTAAATTTGTAAAAGGAAGCAAAGGCTTGAAAAGAGCAATAGACAAGTTTAAACCAGATATCTTAATTTGTGGGCATGTACATGAAGCAGAAGGAATAGAGGAATTAGTTGGCAAAACAAGAGTTTTAAATGTAGGTAAAAACGGAAAAATTATTAATTTATAAACATTTAAAAATAGGTGAGAAAAATAAAGAGTCATGATTTTATTCAAGTTTCTCGGATTCCTGGATATTGTTTCAGCTTTGGTAATTCTTGTTCTTAAATTTGGTTTCTTTGTTGATTTAGGAATCTTGCTTTCAATTTATTTAGCAATTAAAAGCATAATCTTCATAAAAGATGCAGCTAGCATTATTGACCTGGTGACTGCTGTATTTTTCTTTTTAGCTGCATTTGGATACTATTTTAGTTTTACTTGGATATTTGCAATCTGGTTGCTGCAGAAAGGATTATTCACTTTAATTTACAACTAGCTTAAATCCAAAATTTTTCCACAAGAAATAATAACCTTTTCTAAATTTTTATTTATTATGTCTGTAAAAATAATTTATTAAAATTGTTAATGCAGCTATTAAAGACAATATTAACACAATAAATCCATTTACAAAATTCAACAAAAAAGCGCTTAATAAAACAAAAACAAAACTAAATATGTATAATAATTTAGAGCCAAAAAAAACCTTTATTCCATCTAATCCAGGGAAAGGAAGCATGTAACTTACTGCTGTTGTCGCACAAACAAGAACAAGACCATCTAAAGAATTTAATTCCAAACCTTTGATTAAAATTGCTAATAAGATAGTCGCCATTGAACCTGAAACAGCAATTTTTGCTTCTTCAAACTCAGTTAATTTTGTTAAAACTCTTCCCAATCTGTAAGCTGGATTTATTGTAAAAGCAGAAGAGATAATTCCTGCAAAAAATAATCCGCCAGAAGATAAAAAAGTAATTAGTAAAGGAATAATAATTCCTAAGGGAATTTTTTTTATTTTTATTGTATAAGATCCAAATTTAATTGGTCTTAAATATGCTCCCTTAGTATAACCAAATCTTTGTATACTCCAGAAATTATAATTTATACTGGTTCCGTATTTACTGGCAATAAAATATTGTGCTCCAGCATAAACAGCTAAAGTAATTAAGCTAAAAATTACAAATTTAAAAAAATTTAAAACCCAATTTGCAAAAACAAATATAAGTTCTTTATCATCAAAACCAAATACAAATCCACTTATTAAAGCAGCTGCAAATAAAACAATTAAATCTTTTCTAGTAATTTTATCTCACCTAATATATCTTTTTCATGCCCTGCGCCGATAACAGCTACAATTTTACCATCAGGATATTTTTGCATTAATTTGTGTAGATTTTGTGCCATATATATATTTCTCTCTTTGATGATAGTTAAGTAAAAAGAGGGGTAATCCTTTTTTATTTTGTCAATTATTTTTTTAATTTCTCTTTGTGAAGGCACTTTTTTAATGTCAAAATTAGTTTCATTTCCAAAAAACAAGTCTTTAATAAACCTGAATTTTTCTTTTCTTGTAATCCTTGATAAAAGTTGGTTTATTGTAAACTTAATATCTTGATCAATCAATACTAAATTAATATTAAGCTTCTTTGATAAATTAATTGCCATCTTCATTTCAGATCCTGGTTCTACCCCGACTTTTTTGCCCATTTTCTTCTCAAACCAGGCCCCAATTAAATTTAATAAAAACCCCTTTAAACCCAAATTCCTAATATCTTTGAAACTAATCCTGCTCTTTTTTTTATTTTCCAATAAACTAAGTCTTCTCCTGTCTAGCTCAATAGCAACAAATCTAGGTCTGACTTTTAAGATAGTCTTCTCAACTTCTTTCACGCTATCTTTTGAGATATGGGAAGTCCCGATTAAGTATAAGTTTTTGTACTTCATATTGTAAAACAAAAATATTTAAATACTTAAAAGGTTTTTGCAAATAAATAAGAGGTATAAAATGGCTTTAGCAATAAAAAAAGTAAGTGATATTTATGAAATGAAAGTTTTCACAGATAATGGTGATTACTTCGGCGATGTTGAAGAAAGCATAATTACAACTTCTAAGGTTTTTGGCTGGAAAATAAAAGCAACTAAAAATTCTGCTTTAAGTCAGCTTATAGGCGGTGCTAAAGGAGTTATTGTACCACACCAATTAGTAAAGGCAATTGGTGGCATAATGATAATTAGCCGGGCAGCAATACCTGCTTTTGATGATCGAGAAATTAAGGAATTAGAGCAGCAACAAAATTAATTAAGGAATTCTAAAATAAGATAAAGCAGTATCTATATTTAATTCCCCCTTGCTTACTTCATATAATTTGGTCCTGTTTTCTGTTAATTTATTCTCAACTAAATAATTTGCATGAACAAAATATCATTGACTCACATTTTCCTTATCTTTCTCTAATTTTAGTTTTATTTTTTTCTCTAAAAATATTCTTTTTTTTAATTGATTTTATCTGTTTCTTCTTGCAATTTTCTTGAAGTCTCTTTTAGAAAGTTTTTGGGGTTTTTGTTCAAATAAATTGGGGGCTCTACATCAAAGAAATTAGATAGCAATCTTTATATACTTAATTCCTCTTTTTAAATTTATGCCTTCACCATTAGAAATAGCAGTTAATTTTTTAAAAGATTTTGGTTTTTTTGATATACTTCTTCCCTTTTTACTAGTTTTTACAATTGTATTTGCTATTTTAGAAAAAACAATGATATTGGGACAGGAAAATAATAAGCCCAAGAAAAACATAAATGCTATGGTTGCATTTTCTATTGCTTTGTTTGTTGTTGCAGCAAGCAATATTGTTGCTGTTTTGCAGCAGTCTTTGCCAATGGTAACTTTGGTTTTGATTGTGATTGTGAGTTTTATGCTTTTGATGGGGAGTTTTATGGGTACAGGAGAATTTTCCTTCAAAGATTATAAATATACAAAATATTTTCTAGTTTTTTTCTTAATTGTTGGAATTTCATTAATTTTTTTAGGTGCAATAGAATCTGAAAATGGAGATAGTTGGTTAAGAGTAATATGGGATTATGTCCAGGAAAACTGGTTTACTGGTCCTGCCTTTTCAGGCATAATCTTTTTAATAATAATTGTCCTTGTCATAATTTATGTTTTGGATGCTTTCCCTGGGGCTGAAAATCATTAAAAAAGAGGAAAAATGTCTTTATATGAAATTGTAACAACATTTGAATCAATTGGTGTTTTTGATATAGCTCTGCCATTTCTTTTAGTATTTACTATAACTTTTGGTATTCTTCAAAAAATTAAGTTATTTGGAACAAATAAAAAAAATATTGATTTGATTGTTTCTTTAGTTCTTGCTTTTTTGGCAATAAGAAATCTTTTCTTTATAGATATGTTAAACAGATTCTTGCCAAATGTAGCTATGTTGTTAATAATTATATTGATGTTCTTGTTATTTTTAGGTACTTTTGGTGGAGTGTCATCTGGTTTTCAGGGGGTAATGGCCATACTAGCCTTATTATTTTCAGCAATTGCAGTTTTGCTTGCTTTAGGTTCAGATCTTTTACTGGGTTACGGTTTTATCATGCCTCCATTTTTAACTGATTTTTTGTATGATTATCAAACAAGAGCAACTCTCTTGTTTATAGGTGGAATGGTGATTGTAATATTATTGGCAACCCAGTCAGGAAATAGTCAAACCACTTGGACGCAATGGTTGCAGGAAAGAGCTCAGGAATTAGGCTTTGGGAGAAATAGATAATGGCAACAATACTTTCAACAAATTTACTTCAGTTTTTCATGCCGATAGTTATCTTCATATTTATATTTACTGTCTTTTTTGCAATTTTAAATAAAATAAAATTATTTTCTGATAATAAGCCGATAAATTCGCTTATTGCTTTTTCAGTTACAATTTTATTCATAGTGGTTCCAGAAGCCCGCCAGATTATTGAATTTGCAACGCCATGGTTCATAATTTTTGTAGTTTTTGGCATGTTGATGATTTTAGCATTTATGTTTTTAGGGGTAGAACCTGATTTTATAAGGGAGGTTGCAAAGGAAAACGCAATTGTTCTTGGCGTTGTAATTGGCGGCACTATTTTAATTTTTTTAGTTTCTTTTTCTCAAGTATTCGGTCCATCAATAATTCAATATCCAGCAGCAGGAGAAACAAGTGTTTTGGCTTTATTGAGAAAGACTGTATTACATCCAAAAATTTTGGGTTTGTTAGTATTGTTAATAATTGCTAGTGAAGTTATAAGAAGAGTCAGTTATTCACAAAAATAAAAAGGAATGATTCTGAAAAACTTTTTCTTATTAAACAAATTATTCAAGAAAGGTTGTGAAAAATATCAAAAAGAAGAATATGACAACTAAGTTTATTTTTCTCCCTTAAGTTCTTTTGTAATCCTTGATAATTCTTTGATGTTTGTTGTCAGAGGAGTCATTATTTTTTGGAAAACCTGCTCAAGAACTTTCATTTCATTTCCAATATTTACAATATTTCTGTCATATTGTGAAATTTTTCCCAAAACTGCTTTTTCAATATTTTCAAACCTGTGCTCTAGTCTTATTAATTCTTGTTTAATAGAAACAACATCTGTTCTAACTCTTTCCTTCCAAACATCTAAATTTCCAATTCTATCTATTGTAGTTTTCCATTTTTCATCTATAATTTGTTCAATCAAAGTTTCAACATCATCTAATCCAGATCTTGATCCCTGGAAATCTCCATGAAATGTAACTCCTGAAAATCCACCACCAAATCCTCCATTAGAAGAACTTGTTGTTGATCCCTGTGGTTCATCTGGTTCATTCATCAAAGAAGGCTTTAATCCTGGTTCAGGCGCTTCATCTAAACCAGAAGTTTCTTCTGTATTTTCCTGTGCAGTTAATTGTTTCTGATTAATTGCATCATCTATTTGTACGCTATTATATCCTTCTTTTTTTAAAGAATTATAAATTTGAGGATTAGAAAGACCCTGATCTTGTAATTCTCCAACTCTCTCTGAAATATCATTATTATTTATCAGATTTATCACCTTCTTCTTTAATCAGTTTTTCTTTTTTTATTAAATTTAATTTATTTTTTGCTGGGGCTTTTTCCAAAAGCTTTCTTTCAATTATTTTTTCAACTTCTTCTTCTGTTACAAATTCTAATGGGTTCCACAAATTAATATACTTTTCCAAAACTTTAATGTCGTTTTTCTTTGCAAAAAAATCAGTTTCTCTCAAAAATCCATTTAGAGCCTGTTTTATTGTGTATAATTCTTCTTTCAATTTTTTTATTTCAGAGTTTAAGATGCTTATTTCTTTGCCTAATCTCTTGTATTCCTCTATGCTGTTTTGGTTTACTGTTAAAAGATGTTCAGATAATAAGCTGTTCTTGCTTTCTAAACTTCTTAATTTGCTGTTAATATCAGAAATTACATCATTTGCATTTTGGGTAATTAGGGCCATTATATTTTCACCAAATTTATATATTGTTAACTTATTATATAAAAAATATCATATTTAAAACTATTGTTAAAAAGAGATCTTATGGCAGCTCCTGTTCAAAAAGAGTATGAAATTGTGAGGGAAGGACAAGAAGAAGTTCTAAAAATAGATGCATCTAAATGGCCTTATTCTCCTTCTGTTGAAGAAAATCCAGTAGTAATGTCTAAAGTGATTGAAAAATTAGTTGAATTTCCCTCTTCAGTAAGACTTATTCTGATTCAAAAAAGAAATTATGAATATGATTATGAGCAAACCCAGGCCTTGATTGAAATTGCAAATATATACAAGCATATGACAAAGCAAAAAAGAATCTTGGCATTAAAAACAACAGACGTTTCCTCAGAATCATTTAGAAATAAAGCTTTGTCATTACAATACCTGATCTTTACATTATTAAAAGCAGATCCTTTGGGAACTTATGTTGAAGCAAGAAGATTGGCAAGAGAAACAAGGATCTATCTTGCGAAAGAAAAAGACCAAAATCAGTTAGTTGAAGAGCAGGATTTCTTGACTAAATTAGAATACATAGCAAGGGTTTTAGGCAAAACAAATTTAATCAAATTATTTGAAGATCAGTTAGGGGGTTATGTAGTTGGCTCAAGAGAATTATACAAACAATTCTTTAAGCCTAATATTACTCCAATTTTTCTTTTTACAAAAATATCTACAAAAATTCCAGAGCAGTCAAAGCAATTGGATTCTTATTCTTTAAGAAATACAGATGTTTTTATTTACAAAATAAAGGAGGATGTTAAAAATTATTACAGGCTAATTCCACCAGAATTAAAATTAACAGAAGATCAGTATGAAATATTGAATGTTGCAAGAAAAGTCTTGTCAGAACATAAACCAAAGGATGAGGAATTCCTGGATCCTCAAAGATTAAGAAGAACTTTTTATAATATTGGGCGTGACTTGTTAATTGATCTGTTAAATAATAAAAATATTGAAATGCCATTGGAGGCAATCAATGAATTAGCTAAAATATTAGTAAGATACACAATAGGTTTTGGTGCTATAGAATTATTGTTGCAAGATCAAAAAATCCAGGATATTGTAGTAAATAGCCCGATTGGACAAACACCCATATTTATAGTTCACGAAGATTTTAGTGATTGTGTTACAAATATAATTCCTAGTTCAGAAGATGCTGAAAGCTGGGCAACTAAATTCAGATTATTATCTGGAAGACCATTAGATCAGGCTAATCCAATTTTAGATACAGAGTTGTCAATCCCAGGAGCAAGGTCAAGAGTTGCTGTTATTTCCGAACCTTTAAGCAGATTGGGTTTAGCTTATTCTTTCAGAAGACACAGAGATAATCCCTGGACTTTGCCATTATTCATGAAAAATAAAATGATTAATTCTTTAGGTTCTGCATTAATAAGTTTTTTATTTGATAATTCTAGAAGTGTACTTTTTGCAGGATCTAGATCAAGTGGAAAAACCTCGATTTTAGGGGCTTCTTTATTTGAGATCATGAAAAAATATAGGATTTTAGTAATTGAAGATACAGAAGAAATTAATACAGAAGCAATGAGAAAAATAGGATATAATATTCAGTCAATGAAAGTTCGTTCTGCTTTGTCCCATTCCTCAACAGAAGTTCCTGCAGACGAGGGAATTAGAACTGCATTAAGATTAGGAGATTCTGCAATAATTGTGGGTGAAATTAGAAGCACAGAATGTTTATCTTTGTATGAAGCAATGAGAATAGGTGCAGCAGCAAATGTTGTTGCAGGAACTATACACGGTGATAGTCCTTATGGTGTATTTGACAGAGTTGTGAATGATTTAAAAGTTCCTCGAACTTCTTTCAAAGCAACAGATATTATCATAATCTCAAATCCAGTAAAAAGTCCAGATGGGCTTCATAAATTTAGGAGAGTTCTTTCAATTACAGAAGTAAGAAAACATTGGGAAAAAGATCCTCTAAAAGAAAAAGGTTTTGTAGATTTAATGAAATACAATCCTAAAACAGATCAGTTGGAGCCTACAGATGATTTAATTAATGGTGATTCTGAAGTTCTTAAATCAATAGCATCAAATACAAAAGAATGGTCTTCTGATTGGAATGCTTTATGGGAAAATATTTTGTTGAGGGCAAAAATAAATCAGGCTTTAGTTGATACTTCTTTAAGCTTAAACCTGCCCAAAGTTTTGGAAGCAGAATTCATAGTAAGATCCAATGATGCTTTCCATAAAATTATTGAGCAAGTAAAAGAGGAAACAGAATCTTTAGATAATGAAAAAATTTATTCTTTATGGGCAGACTGGTTAAAGAGAGAAACGAAATGAAAATAGAAGAAAGTACAGAAGATATTTTAAAAAAATATAGGGAAGAAATCTCAAGACAAATTAAATTTTCAGATCAAGAGTATTTTCCAGATGAAAACTTTTCAATAGAATATAAAATATTTAGAAAAGAGAATTTGGAAAAAAATTTAACAAGATATGAACAGTTTTGCAATGCTTCTGAAAAACTTTTAAGAGTAAGTCCAGATAAAAAAGTGATATTAAGAATTCAGGAAGCAATTGAAAGACTTCATTTGGATATAACTCCGGAAGGAGCAATGAGTTTTGCAGTTTTAATTGGCTTGGCAATAATACTGATGGGTTTTTTGACCTTATTAGTTCCTTTGCTGGTATTATTTTCTTTGGAATCTTTGCCATTGAAAGAATTAATTTCCCAAGTTCCTATTTTTCTTTCATTAGCTGTTTTAATTTCAGGATTTTTAGTTATTATTCCGTTAAGTAAGTATCCTCTAAAATTAGCAAATGATTATAGGTTAAAGGCAAGCAATCAGATGGTTCTTTGTATTCTTTATATTGTTACATATATGAGACATACATCAAATTTGGAAAATGCAGTAAAATTTGCTGGTGAACACTTAACAGCCCCTTTATCTTTGGATTTAAGAAAAGTATTGTGGGATGTAGAAACAGGAAAATTTGTAACAGTAAAAGACAGTCTTGATAATTATTTGATTTATTGGAAACCATATAATCTTGAATTCATAGAATCTTTTCATTTAATTCAAGGCTCTTTATATGAGCCAGATGAAATTAGGAGGGTAAGATTGCTTGAAAAATCACTTGAAACAATTTTAACTTCAGTATATGAAAGGATGCTTCATTATGCTCAAGAATTAAAAACACCAATTACAATGCTTCATATGCTTGGTGTCATTTTGCCAATTTTAGGTTTGGTAATTTTTCCTTTAATGGGTAGCTTTATTGGGGGCTTGGTAAAATGGTATCATTTGGCATTTATTTACAATATTTTTCTGCCCATAGCAATCTATTTTATTGGCACAAACTTGTTGGAAAAAAGACCAACAGGTTATTCAGAATCAGAATTTTTTTCAAGGCAATTTTCTTTGGACAGATTTCAAAAAACTAAAATTTTAGGACTGCAATTTAGTGTTAAGTTTCTGTCAATATTATTAGGTTCAATTTTTATTTTAATTGGATTTACCCCAATATTTATGCATTTCTTCGATTCTTCATTAGATCAGGCTGCTTTTTTAGGTTTTAAATTACTGGATTATAAATGCGTGTCAGGAAAATGCTTGGGTCCATATAGTACATTTTCAATGCTAATTAGTCTTTTAATTCCCCTTGGTGTGGCAATTGCAATCAGTTTGTATTATTATATGACAACAAAAGACATAATTAAAATCAGAAAAGAGACAATGGATCTTGAAAAGGAATTTACAGCTGCTTTGTTTCAATTGGGAAATAGGGTTGGAGATGGAATTCCAGTAGAAGTTGCTTTTAGCCAAGTAGCTGAAAATATGAAAAATACACCAGCTGGAAATTTATTCAAGCTCATTGATTATAATATAAGAAGACTTGGAATGGATGTTAAAGCAGCTGTTTTTGACAAGCAAAGGGGGGCGTTAAATTTTTACCCAAGCTCTTTAATTGAAACTTCTATGAAAGTTCTTGTTCAGGCAGCTAAAAAATCCCCAATGACAGTTTCCAAATCTTTGTTGACAATTTCAAATTATGTGAAAAAAATTCATGTTGTGGATGAAAGATTAAAAGATTTATTGGCAGATATAATTTCTTCAATGAAATCTCAGGTTTCTTTCTTGACTCCAATGATTGCTGGAATTGTGATTGCAGTTAGCTCGATGATTACCACTGTAATCAATAAATTAGGTGAGGAGTTTGCAAAAGCAACAGAATTATCTCCAGATGCAACAGTAGGCATTCAGAACTTGCCGTTGGATATAATAAATATAAAGGATGTAATTCCTGGTTTTTATCTGCAGTTAGTTATTGGCCTTTATGTAATTCAGATAGGAATTATTTTAACCATATTAGCAAGTGGAATTGAAAAAGGCATAGATAGGTTGTCAGAAAAAAATCTTATTGGTAAAAATATTTTAATTTCAACTCTTCTTTATGTTGTAATTTCAACAGTTGGAATTTTAGTATTTAGTTTGTTGGCGAGAGGAATTTCGCAAATATAGTTGCAGAAATATATATGCATATATTATGACAAAAGTAATATCCTTATCTAATAAATCCTATTCAAAAATAAAAGCTATAAAAAAATCAGGAGAATTATTTTCTGATGTAGTTATAAAATTAGTAAATAAAACAAAAAAGAAACCATTAATAGGCTTTTTTGGGAAATGGCCTGGTTCAAATGAAGAAGCCGAAAATATTAAAAAAATATTAGAAAAAGGAAGAAAGAAATTTAAGACAAAAGAAGTAGTCTTTTAATGTTTAGATACAAATATTAGCATCTAATTTTTCAATTAAGCTTTTTTAAAAAAAAAGATTACACTGGCAAGAAAGGCAGATATTGTGATATTAATCTGCTTACAAAAGGCCATGCAAATGGTGCTGCCTGAATTAAAGCAGTAATAATTAATGCGTGAACCCATGTTTCTCCAATGCTTCCCATTCTACCAGCTCCTCTGGCAACAACACCAGATCCATGCACTTTTAATATTGTAATTAATCCAATAATTACTCTTACAACAATTTCATTTCCTAAAAACGGAATTGTGCTTAATGCAGGAATTGATTCAAAAACAAAATTCATATTCATTAAAACAAAAATAAAAAGCATAGTAACTAATAATGAATGCCAGAAATGTTTCAGAAAATGGCTTCCTCTAAAAGCCAAGTCTTTGTGAATTGCAAAGAATTCATATAATCCTAAAACTAGACCCATGTAAATTGCTGGTAAAATCAACACATCTGCCATAAAAACTATGTTTTTTCTGTGCTTTTTAAATATTTTTATTTTTCTTCAGAATACTAACTAATTACTATTTTTCTAAAAATTAGCAATTTTTAGCAAAAACCTTTAAATATACTCTTATTCTAATTAAATTAATGTTAATAAAAAAAGCGGTGATATTTACAATTTTGCTTGTTTTTATGCTTAATTCAGCTAGTGCCCAATACTATTATGATCAAAGTTTTGATTTTGGATTTTTGTCTGTTGGTGGCGTAGATGATATCTTATATTTATATGGAATTTATTCAGGATGGATTGATTTCTTCTTGTCTTTATTAATATTTTTAGGCCTGACTCAGGCAGTATTTGAAAATACCCATTTAAGATCTCAGTCTAAAACATTGTCTATTGGATTGTCTTTGGCTTTGTCATTTGGGCTAATATATTGGGAAAGGCAGACTGGTGTAACTTTATTGTCATTAGGACCATTAGCTTTCTTATTTTTTTTAATTTTGATTTATTTTGTAATTTTCCAGCTAATGCAGAAATTGGGAACAGGATATTGGACAGCAGGCGCTTGGGCCTATGTTGTTATTTTTAGTATGCTGTCAATTGTTCAAAATCCTTTAATTGGTTGGTTTGTTGATATAAATTTATTTAATTTATTGCATATGCTTTTCTGGATTGCAATTTTAATTGGTATAATTGGGTTGTTTGTAGATAGGAGAGCTCCGGCAGCCAGACCAGTGGGGGGTCCTTGAAAATGATCAAAAACTTTTTCAATTTTAAAAAACAAAAAGAAACCATTGTTTTAGATAATCCCCCTGAAAAAGAATTGGAAGATCTTTTCCAAAATCTAAATAATTTCTCTTCATTAATAAAAAAATCTTCAAATAAGAATTTAATCTTAAAAGATTTTGATATTTTGGACTTAAAAATAATTGAATTCATAAATAAGCATGGCAGAAATTCTTATTATGGTAAAAAAGCAGTTGAATTCTCAAAGCAGCTGTCAGAATATTATTCTTTTTTCAGGGATAATATTCATCTATATCTGGATGAGCCAGTTTCACAGATAAAAAAAGAAGAGCCTAAAATAGATTTGGATGCAGTTTACTCAGATTTAAGAAAAAGGCTGAATAGCTTCAAGGAATCAATAAACCAAGGAAATTTAACAGAAGACGAAATTGAAAATTTTATTTTGTTGTTCAATGATGAAATAAAGGAGCTTATGAAATTATCTGATAAAGATTACAAATTTAAATTTATTGAATTAAAAAACAAATTAATTTCATTTTACAAACAATTGCAGAAAAAAGAAGAGGAAGAACTAACAAAAAATGCTTACGAAGCAAATTTAACATTTGTAAATTTAGTCTTAAACAGCTTTAAATCCAATTCTCAAGCCTTAATTTCTTTGATTAACTTGGAGAAAAAAACAGACCAGGAGATTCTTGAAATAAACAATAAAATGTTTGAAATAAAGGAAAAATATCTTGAAACAAAAGAAATAATAGAAACCAAGCTTTCTGGAAAAGAAAAAGACTCTTTCTTAAAGAAATTAAATGCTGAATATAATCAAATTGATTCCTTGTATATAAATTACATAGAAAAATTAGCTTCTTTGGAAACAGAGATATCTGAAAAAATAGAAATTCCTGAAAAACAATTTTCAATAACTTTATTTGAAGTTTTAAAATCTTTTAAGCCTAATCCAATATTAAAATTAAGGGAAAACAAGGAAAAATTAAGAAAAAAACAGCAGGCAGCAGTAGAGCAGACAATAAATATTTTGACAGAAGTCCTGAATAATGCTGAATTATATGAAACAGAAGAGCTTAAGCAGATATTTACAAATAATTTCCAGGTTTATGAAAAATTCATATTAAACACAGATTATAGTTTGTTAGTTAAATCCTTGTTAGATGATTTGGAAGATAATATTTCCAAATTAGATGAAGAAAAAAAATTTAAGATTAAAAGAGATTCAATTGCAAAAGATTCTTACAATTTTCTTAAGCATGTAAATTCCAGTCTTCAAGATTATTCAATAGAGGAACTCCAGGTAATTTTTGAGAAAAATCTTGAAAATTACAAGACATATTCAAAATATACTATTTTCGGCTTAAAAATAAATAATTTATTAAATCAACTAAACACATATATAACAACAGTCTCAAACAGAAAATCAATACAAGAAGAGTTGTCAAGAGTTTTTCTAAACAAGTTGGACAAAGCAGCAACAAATTTTGAAAATTATTCTATAAATTATCTGCAAAACGTGCTTAATAAATCTTCAGAAGAATACAATGCCTATTACAAAACATCTAAATTTGCTAGAAATATAGAGTTTTCATTGCAGAATATTTCTAATACTCTGTCTTTGTTACAAATCCTTGTCTCCTATATAGAAAGGGATCTATCAATAACAGAAAACCAAAGATTGTTGTTAAGAGACTTAATTTACACCACTTATTCGCAGTTTTTTTCATTTGGATCTAGTTTTATTTTTCATTTAAGCTCAAGAAGATCATTAAAAAAACTCGAAAAAGTCTTTAATCTGGAGATTGAAAGGAAATTAATGCTTGAAGATGTTAATAATAAGATTATTTCCTTAAATTTGTCAAATAACGCTTACATTAAGCTATTGATTAATAATCTGATTAATGCAAAGAAACATCAGTCAAACGGGGATTTAAAAGAAACTTTTCTTGAATTATCAAGCAAAATATCAAAAAATGATAAATTATCCATGAATGAGGCTATTGTAAAATTAATGGAACTTACAAATTCAGTTTTGCCATTAAGAAAAAAATCACTTTTGGAATTAAAAACAAAATTAATGTAAAATGAAATTTAAGTTATTGTTGTTTATATTTGTATTATTTAATTTAGTTCCATTAGTTTCTGCTCAATATTATTATGATTCAAGCTACAGTGGAATTTCAACATTTACATTTCCATTCTTTGATTTATCTGTAGGCAGTTTATTGGAATTATATGATTCATATCATCAATTTTGGGATTTTCTTTTGTCTCTTGCTTTGTTAATAGCTGTTTTCTCCCATACTATAGAAGATAAATTAGGCAGGCAAACGCCAGTAATTCTTGCTATAATTTTGTCAATTGGGTTTGTTTCATTTGAAAGAAAATTTAATTTTAATATTGGTGATTTAGGTCCGATAGCTGTTCTTGTTTTTCTATTATGCTTATTGATTGGAGTATTATATTTAATAAAATGGATTTGGGGTCAGTTTTCAGAAAATAAGGGTTCTTCAATTCTCTCTTTGGTTCTATTTATTATTGCTCTTTTGGTAATTGCTGTTTTATTTTTGAAAGATACTGGAAAAATGCCTGATCTTAGTGATGGTCAGAAGATTTTAGGTTTGGGAATTTTGGCTGCCCTCGGATATTTGTTGTTCTTGGCTTATAAATCTGGCTGGTTTTCTAGTTCTGAAAAGCCAGATAGACCTGGTATTTCAATTGAAGAGCCAGATTTAACAAGGGCAAGAAGAGCAAGAGAAACTGCAGAAGAACCAGGAGCCTCTTCAGAAAAACCATCTTTGTTTTCAAGAATATTTTCCGAAACACCAGATAGCAAGGAGTACAAAAAAATATCCCTTTTAGTTTCAGCTTTTATAGAAAATACAAAAGATTCTGAATTTAAAGAAGATTTTATTTTAAGAAGATATAATTCAACTCAAAATTACATAAAGTCTTTTGTAATAAGATTCCCAAAATCAAAATACCTTCAATCAGTTAATGAGCTTATAGCTCAATTAAACAAGGCTCTTGAGGATTATATTTCTTTCAAGCAAAATAGGGAGCAGATTGAGCAGAATATTAATTATTTGGATTCATTGTTAAACAATGAAGATGAACCAATAGAAAATTTAGAAAAAGCTCATGTATATATTACTGCTTTTTATTCTGAATATCAGAGACAAATTCAAGCCGACAATGAATTAAGTGCAAGATTAAATTCATTAATAACAAGATTAAATCAAAGAATAAGTAGAGTTCAAAAAGCTAAATTAAATGCAAGGCAGATTTCACAAGAGCAATTAAATAGATTTAAAGAAGTTTCTCCACAATCTTTCCAGCAATTAAAACAAGAAATGTCAGAGGAACAATTATCCAAGTTTCAGCAGGAAATAATAATAGAAGAATCTCAAAAATTTGAGCCTGTAGAAAAGAGAGTTCGCGGTTTCTTTTCATCTGCAGAAGATTTTTTAGATGGAAGAATGTCAAGAGAGGATTTCTCTAGCTTACATCAGCAAACCCAAACAATGTTGTCTAAATATATAGATTCTGCTCAGCCAACAAAGTATAAAGATAAAGCAGAGCAATATCAGGAAGATGTAAAAAATACTTATAATACTGCCTTAAATGAATATATTAATTTAGAAAATAAAAAAAGAACTTTATCTGTAAAAAAAGAAAAGCACGAAATAACTGAAGAATTAGAAGGAGCTCAATCAAAATTAAATTATGCAATTAAAAATTCTGATAAAATTCCTTTAAAAGATTTAATTCAAATATTAAAAGAGGTAGAAGAAATAATTTTCAGATATTATACAGAAGACTATAATCCATTTTCTGATTCTTTAAATCAATTAAATGTAAAAATAGCACAATTGCAAAAACAACAAAGAACATCAATATCTCCAGTAGACAAAGCATATATGGAACGAGAAGTATATCAAGTAAGGTCTAGATTAAATAGAATAATTAAAAACCAGTCTAATATTTCTTTAGAAAACCTGCAAACAACTCTCAATTGGGCAGAAAAAACCCTAGATAAATATCCTGATATAGACATAGACTCTTTTTCAGAAGAATCAAGATTAATTAATGAACTAAAGGTAAAACTAGCTCAAAAAGGCATTTCAACAACAGGCATTTTAGGAAAAATAAAGGAGCAGTTAATTGGAAATATCAGCACTTTAAATAATTTAAAAAAAGAAGCAAAAAAATTATCAGATTCTGTTAAAATAGCAACTAAAGAAAATAAAAGCCTTATTATTGGTAAATATAACCAGTTAATTGCAAACCTAAACATATTTTCAAATAAAACAAAAGGTCGCTTTGATAAAAAAGTTGACAAACTAAAAAACCAAATAATAAATGAAGTTGCTCTATACAGGAACAAAATTAAACTCCAGGACTTAATAAATGATCTCGGGGTTTTTGTAAACTCTATAGGAAGAGGAGATATTCCAATTATTCAAGCAAAAAAAACCTATGCTGAAACAAGAAGAAAATTCACAGAAATTGAAGAAAGCTCAAATAGGGATGAATTAAAACAAGGCTTGGATATAGCCTACAATTTGATCAAAACAGTATATAGTTATGTTAATGAATTAAGCAATATAAATTTAATAGAACATGAAATAGATAGAATAAGAGATCAGATTAGAAAGCGCATTTTAACAGCAGATGAAGGAAAAAAAGAGAGATATAAATTAATTTCAAGATTAGAAAATTTACCAACTAATTTTAAAGTAACTCAAATTAGAAAATCATCCTTATTAGGTGAATTAAGAAGTGGTTATTAATATGAACAAAAAAGCAGACTTAAAAACAATTGTGGGCATAATAATAGTACTGACAATTATAATTATTTTTGGAGTAATTATTTTTAAAAAAGTGTTGGTGAATTTCAGTGTTCAATAAAAAAGCAATGTCAACTGAACAGGTTTTAATTTTATTAGTTATGCTTTTTGTCCTCGCAGCATTATTTTCTTACCTTAATTATTCTGTAAAACCAGCTATTTCTCAGACTACAGATAACTCAGCCTGCTCTTTAAGTGTTAAAAGTGCGGCTGCGCAAGCAAGAATACCTGGACAAGGAATAAAATCTTTAAAAGAATTACAGGGATGTAAAACCCAGAACATAATAACAGATGAAACTGCTCCTGATAAAGTTCATGAGTTATTAGCTGACAATGTGCTTAATTGCTGGAATAATTTTGGGCGTGGTAAATTGGATTTTATGAAAGATTTTGAAGCTAAAGATTTATGTTTTGTTTGCTATAAAACTACATTTACAAACAATATTGATACAAATTACATCGAGTTACATAAATATATGATTAGTCAAGAAAAATACAAACCTCTCTTATCTTCTAGGGATTTTACCTCAGATTCTTTTGAAAAAATAAGTCAAAACCAGAAATTTTATGTAGTAATAGTCTCAAATAAAGTAGCACGTGAAATTAATGGGATTTTCACATTTTTATTTGACAAATATGTAAAATTCGTTGTAGATGAACAAGAATTTACAAAAAATAGAGTGGCCTTAGTTAGATCTGATAAACTTGCAGAATTTTGTAAGGAGATCGCATGAACAAAAAAGCAGCTGTAGAAATAGACGAGACAGTAAAATTATTGTTGTATATTGGTGCTGCAGTAATTGTAATTATAATT
>JAGWAC010000032.1 GCA_018302125.1 Candidatus Woesearchaeota archaeon
CTCAGTCCTTTTGGTTCCTGGCAAAGAAACATTGGCATCAACTCTAATTGTAAAGTTCTTTGAATCATAAATATCTAAATAATCTATAATGCTTGCTAAATATTCTAAAAATTCTCTTGCTTCTTCAGCAGATGTTAAGTCAGGTTCAGTAACAATCTCGCATAAAGGTACTCCACTTCTATTATAATCAATCAAGCAATATTCAGAATCTGAGATAGTTTTAGGATATTGTATAGAAGCAGGATCTTCTTCAATATGAATTCTTTTTATTCTTATGACTTTGTTTTTATATCTTACATGTCCATTTACACATAAGGGAGATTCATACTGGGTAATCTGGTAATTCTTTGCCATGTCTGGATAAAAATAAGTCTTTCTTGAGAAAAAATTCTCTTTTTGTATTGTACAATTTAGAGCTAATCCTAATTTAATAGCTAGCTCAATTACTTTCTTATTAACAACAGGCTTACTTCCAGGAAATCCGAGACATGTTGGGCAGGTATGCGAATTTGGCCTATTTTAGCCTTATCTAATTCTCTCATAAAAATCTCCAATACTAATTATTTTATTTTCCTGTAAATGATCAGCAATAAAATGCATTCCAACTGTTCTGTCTTTTTTAACAGGAACTGAAATCATAGGCAACCCAGATAAGTTAGGCCCAGTAGTCAAAATATCACACATGTAATTTTCAACAGTGCTTAATTTTTCAATCTCAGCAAATTTAGGTGGTAAAATTGGCATAGTAGGTGTTAATAAAACATCAAATTCCTTAAACAATTTTTTATATTCCTGCGTAATTAATGATCTTAATTTTAAAGCTTTAATATAATAAGCATCTCTATACCCAGCCATTCTCATAAATGTTCCTAATAAAATTCTTTTCTTTGTCTCTTTTCCAAAATAACTTTCTCTAACAGAAGAAAAGTATTCATTAAAATTTCCTTTTAATTCCTTAGCCATCCCATATCTTATTCCAGAAAACTTGGCTAAATTTGTACTAGCTTCGCACATAGCAATTATATAATAACAAGGTAAAACTAAATCACTTAATCTAAAAGAAATTTCTTTATACTTTAATCCATTGCTTTCTAATTTTTTAACTCCTTCCCAAAACTCTTTCTCAACCTCGAAATTTATTCCTTCCCCATTAGAATATTCTTTTATAACTCCAATTTTTAATTTCTTGACATCTTTTCCTAAATATTTTTCATAATTTTCTTTTTCTTTATTTATTGAAGTGCTATCCTTTTCATCATACCCAGAAATAGAATTTAATAAGTTTACAGCCTCTTTCACATTTTTTCCAAATGTTCCTATTTTATCTAAAGAATTTGCATAATCAATTAATCCATATCTGGAAACTAGTCCATAAGTAGGTGTAATTCCAACAACAGCACAAAAAGCAGCTGGACAAGAAATACTTCCACCAGTGCTTTCACCAATTGAAGAATTTGAAAATTTACTAGCATAAGTATAGCCAGCTCCACCCCCAGAACTTCCCCCACAACTTTTTGTTTCATCCAAGGGATTCTTAGGTACCTCGTAGGCACAGTTCATAGAGAAACTTCCAAATCCAAATTCATCCATCCCAGTTTTTCCAACAACAATATACTTGGCTTTTTTTGATTTTTCAATAACAGTAGCATCAAAAACAGGATTATAATCCTCTAATATTTTAGAACCAGCAGTTGTCCTTAATCCTTTAGTGCATATATTATCCTTAACAGAAATAAAATTAATTTTTTCCTCGTTTTTTGGTGAAGCTTTTTCATTAAAAAGGTTCTCGTTTAGAGTAATAAATAGATTATATCTCTTATTTAGCTCTTTGGCTTCTTGTAAAACATCTTTTGGTTTCATAAGATTCTTGGTCCTTTAAAAAATCCTTTTTCTTTATAATTTGTATTTTGAAAAACTTCTTTTTCATTCAAGCTTTTCCCAATTTTATCCTCTCTAAATACATTCTCTACTTTTATTGGCTGCACACCCAATTCAACATTGTCTGTATTAATTTTGCTTATTTTTGAAAATAATTCTAGAATATTCTTAAAATCTTTAACAAAACCTTCTTTTTCATCTTCTTTTAAATTTAGTCTTGCAACCTTTGCTACTCTTTCAATAAGCACTTTGTCAATCTTCATTACATAAACCGAAGTATTTTTATATTTAAATTTTACCAAAAAGTACATGTCAAAATACATTTATGTAGACTACAACCCAAAACCTGGAAAATTTATTTTATCTACAGCCAGAAAACTTCTGCAAGAAAATAGCCCAATTTCAAATTATAATGGTCTTTTAGGGGAAATGGCCAAAATATTTATGAATAGGGAAGGTAAAGACCAAAGTTATGATCTGGAAATCTCAAAAAGCGCCAGACAAAATATGGGGGAACCACAGATTAGGTTGCTTGAAAATTTAGTTGAATTGCAGAATCAAAGGCTGGAGAGAAGGCTACAAAAAGCAAGAAAATGAGAATAACTTTTAAAATTGATATAATGATGATTAGAATAATTTAGAAGCAAAATCCCATACTCAGCTTATTTTAAATTAATGATCTCTCTTTTCTTGATATACAAGAACCATGTTTGGTTTTTTAAGGAAAGAATGTGTATTGTAGATGATTATAATCTTAAGATATCAAAAAGAGCCTAAACCAGATTAATTGAATATGGAATAAGTATTCTAGAAATTATAGTAAAATCACAAAATATTCTGAATCCAAAATCAGGAAGGAAAAAAGAAATAACAGCTAAATTTAGTTCTTTAATTTTCTATACAGATAAATTCCAATTACCAAAGATACTAAACTGATATATTGCCATATTGTGAATCCAAATAATCTTGGATCTTCCCTAAAGAAATCAGTAATTATTCTGAATAAGCTGTAAAATATTATAAAACTGATAAATACAATTCCATCTTTTAATTTTCTATGCTCTTTTATTTTCTTAATTCCAAATAAAACTAGCAATAAAATGAAGTGCGAGAAAGCAGCATAGATCTGATAGGGGTGCCTGCATTGTGAATATGTAGGAAAAATAACGCACCAGGAAACATCAGTAATTGTTCCTACTAATTCTGCATTAATTAAATTTGCAATTCTCCCTAATATTAGGGCAATAGTTGCTGGAAAAACCAAAATATCCCCTAGTTTAAAGAAATCAACATTGTTTCTTTTGCAGAAAATATAGCCTGTCAATATAATTCCAACCAAACTACCGAAAAAACTCATCCCGCCGTTCCAGATCCTAAAAAATTCTAGGGGGTCATTAATCAAAACATAAGGCTCAGAAAAAATAAAGTGAAATATTCTTGCCCCAGAAATTAATCCTATAAACAAATAAAATAATAAATCATAAGCTTTTTCATTTTCTATATCCAGCTCTTTTCTGTATTTTTTCAAGACAAACAAAGTTAATAAAAATCCAAATAAATAAACTAATCCATAGTATCTTATCTCCAGAAATCCTAATTTTATTAAAACAGGATCTAAATTATGAAAATACATTATTAAATTAATAAAAACAAAATTATTAAATCTTTTTAAATTTATCTAGTATTATTTTAAACTACAATGGTTTAAAGATTTAAGTTGTATAAATAAATGTTAATGGAGATAAAATATGAAAAAAAATATTTTTTTATTAGTCTTAATTTTAGTTTCAGCTATACTAATATCAGAATGCAATTCACAGGATTATACTCAGAATAATCCTGGTGGAGAACAACTGTCAAATAATCAGTCAGACCAACCAGAAACCCCTTCAAAAGATTACAATAATCCAGCTGCAAATGTGAAAGATATTCTCATAACAGCTATGGGTTTTAGTCCTAAAGAAATTAATGTAAAATCCTGAACTGATATAACTTGGACAAATGAAGATACTGGAGCACATGTTATTGGGTCAGAAGAAGGTTTTTTTACATCAGATAGTCTTGAGAAAGGCGATTCAGTTTCATTTACTTTTAATGAATCTGGCAGATATGTCTTTTATTCTGTAAATAAGCCAGAGTTAAAAGTAACTGTTATTGTAGAATAATTTATATACTTCTTTTTTCTTTTATTTTTATATGAGAAAAATAATTTTATTTATTTTATTAATCTTCTTTGTTTTAGTAATTTCTGGATGCTCATCTCCAAAAGAACCGGAAACGCAAGAACAAGTTGTAGAGCCAGTTGTTGAAAAAAAAGGCGATGAAAAAGGAGCTAGTATTGGTGGAGATAATGCTCAAATTACAATCAAAAACGGAAAATTTGTTCCAGCTGAAATTCGTGTTAAATTAGGAACAACAGTTACTTGGACAAATGAAGATACTGTTCCCAGATGGCCTGCTTCTGCAGTTCATCCTTCTCATGCCGCTTATCCAGAAAGTGGAGGTTGTATAGGAAGTACATTTGATGCTTGTAAAAAATTACTGCTGGGAGAAAAATATTCCTTTATTTTTAATCAAAAAGGAACTTGGGAATATCATGATCATTTGGCAGCTAGTATAAAAGGAAAGATAATTGTTGATTAAATTATTCTTTTGAAAATTTTTCTTGCTTTCATTACTGATTTTTGGTTTTCTTTTTTAAAAATTCTTTCTAATCTTTTTGTTCTCTTGAAAATATTATTTATATTGTATTTTTGCGAATTATAATTTCTTAATTCATCTCATTCGATTGGTGCAGCTATGGGTGCTTTGTCAATAGCTCTTGCAGAATAAGGGCAGATTGCTGTCTGAGTAAAGCCATTTCTATAAGTATCAATAAAAATCCTGTTCCCTCTTTTTTCTTTTCTTTGTTCTGTTGTTAAATTTTCAGGATCCTTGCTGCAGACAAAATCAGCTATTTCTCCTGCAAATTCTCTTACTTCTTTAAAATCCATTTCCCTTTTGATTGGAATCACCAAATGTAACCCTCTAGAACCTGTCGCCATTAAAAAAACATTTAGTCCTATTTTTTCTAAAATAAATCTAAATCCTTCTGCAGTTTCATTTAACAAATTCTTTCTTTTTATAGAAGGATCTAAATCAAATGTTAATTTATCTGGGGTTCTTAATTTATCTTCTCTGCTCAGCCATATATGAAAAGAAATTGTAGCTAAATTAGCTAAATAAATTAAAGTCTCTTTATTATTGCATATAACATAATTAGTAATAACCTTTTCAGATTTTACCTTCTTTCTTGGAATCCATTTTGGTACATATCCAGGTATATTCTTCTGATAAAATTTATTTTCTTTAATTCCATTAGGATATCTTTCCAACATTAATAACCTATTTTTTAAATGCGGCAAAATTAATCCAGAAATATTTTCATAATATTTAATTAAATCAATTTTTTTAATTCCAAAAGGAAATAAGATTTTATCAGGATTAGATATCTTAACATCCATAAAAATAAGAAGCATATGTATTATTTAAAATAAACGCCCAGAGGATACGT
>JAGWAC010000006.1 GCA_018302125.1 Candidatus Woesearchaeota archaeon
TTAATAAGCTGTATTTTGGTGTTTTTATTTGAAAAATCTAGAAAATGATTAGATTTTCAGGTTATATTCTATAATACTTGATTTTCCAGTTCCAACTTGGATTTCTTTTTTTGTTGCAAATCCTTTATCCACCAGAATATTTATTCTTCTTGTAAAAGTTTTATAGGATTTTTTCCCACCCATCTGCCTATATAATGTAAACAATTCAAAACAGGTTTTACCTGAGTTTTCCTTAATTAAATTCAAGAAAGTATTTTTTCTTTTTTCAGAACTCTCAATTTTAATATCTTTTAACTTTTCAATTGCCCTTAAAGCATGTGATTCTAAAATTAACTTGCTTGATTCATTTTCTGCTATCAATCCAGTTTCTTTTAACAAATAAATTCCAGATCTTATATCTGCTTTTTCATGGGTTTTTTCTGATATTAATCTCAAGGCATTTTCATTAAAGATATTCTTTGCAAAACCATAATCAACTCTCTGCTTTAGGATTCCATAAGTTTCTTCAAAATTATAAGGCTTAAATTCAAGAAACTCTGGTATTAATCTTGATCTTATTCTGTTATCTATATTTGACAAAAACTCAAGCTCGTTTGTAATTAAGATTAATGTTTTTTTATTTAGATCTTCCAAGATTAAATATAAAATCTGCATATCCTGCAGTTTATCAACTTCATCCAAGACCAAAACAACTGGCTTTTTATTAAGAAGTTTTGTTATATCTTTTATTAATTCTGATGTGTGCTTTCCTTGAGTAAATTTGTATTTTAATTTGTCACAAATTTCAAGGACTATCTTATAAGCTGTATCCTTTTTCCAGCAGTTTATATAAATTGGAAAAATTTCTTCATCCAAACCTTTCTCTTCTAATTCACGCAAAACAAATTTTGTTGCTGCTGTCTTTCCTATTCCTGGAGAACCTGTGACTAAGAGATTTTTTCCATTTCTTTGCTGAAATAATGGTTTAATACACTCTGCAATGTATTTTTGCTGGTTTTCCCTGTATTTTATTATATGGGGCAAATATTCAAAATCTAAAGCAGTTTCATCTAAAAAAACAGATTCATCTCCTTTTAATGTGCTGTCAAAAAGATTCATGGAAAAATAATTACTTAATTTAAAATATAAGCTTTTAGTAATCACAAAATCTAAGTAAAATCGAAATCTTTAAATACTATTAATAAGTGGTAAACTAGTTATGTCTTTACAACAATATTTGTCAAAAATAGTAAGAATTAGGCCAAATGTTCCTGGAATAGATATATTACCACAATTTCGATATGCTGGCAGAGTTAAATTGGTTACTGATGATTTTTTAACCTTAGAACCTTATTTAACATATCTTAATGATGATCTTAATTCTGAGCCAGAAAAGTTGAGAAGATTGCTAGAAGCAGCTGAAAAAGATTTAGCAAAATTAAGTAATCGTGCAAATATAAACCAGATAAGAAGAGAAATAACATTAAATAAAAATGTAATAGCAACTATTGAAGAATTAGTTTAATTATTATATTTCTTTAATTTAGTCTTTTGTTAATGCTTGAATGGATTAAATAGTTTAGTAAAATAAATAGTAAATATTATAAATACTAAAAATATTACTATTTTTATGACAAAAATCTTAGTTACTAGGGGAGGCCAAATAACTTTAACAAAAGAAATAAGGAAAAAATTTGGCATTAAAGAAGGAGATCTAGTTAATATAAATTCTATTGGAGAAATTATTATAATAAGTAAAAAAAATCCAGAGACTTTCAATATACATGGTTTTTTACCTGAAAGTTTTCCTAAAACACTAGAAAATTTAAGAAAATTAGATTCTTTAGCAAGATTAAAAAAATTAAAAATAATAGAATGAAAATACTCTTTGATTCTTCAATAATTGTTGAAATAGATAGACAAAATGAGCAAGTAATAACTATTTTGAAAGATCTGGTAAATAAAAAACATGAATTAATAATAAGCACAATAACAGTATCAGAGATATTAACAGGATCGTATTTAAGAGAAGATTCTGAAGAAGCAGTTGTAAAAGCAAAAGAAATTCTCAATCAATTCACTTGGAAAGATTTTGATAATGAAAGCGCAGAAAATTCTGCAAAATTATTTTCTTTTCTTATAATTGAAAAAAAAGAAAAATCAGTTGATTATCCAGATATTTTAATAGCTGCTACATTTCTAACTTTGAATTGTGATTATCTTGTTACATTAAATAAAAAAGACTTTCTTGTATTTCCAAGGATCAAAGAATATGTCTTAGATTATAAAGAATTAGAAGAAAAAATTAAGTGAAAAGGGTAGCTTAATCAATCTTCAGTGAGAAATTTTAGATTTCTTCCATTCCATCTTTTGTTATAGCTGCTAATCTTATTCCAAGACCTAATTTTAACAAAGCAGATATTAAAGCCATATGTTCTTTGCCTGAACCTGAAATAAAATTAATAATTACTTCTGTATTTTTTATTTTCTCCTTTAATTTATTATAAATATCATCTTTTAATTCTTTTATGCCCTGATTAGGATTTACAACAAGAAATTCTGTTTTTTCATTTTTATTGAAATTTTCTTTCCCATATTCATTTGTTATTAAAATTATTTTATCCCATTTGTCTTCTTGTATTAGCCTATTTACATGACCCCAAGTTCCTGTCCCAGTTGACAAGCATGCTATTAATTCTGTCATTTTCTTTTTTACTGAATTTCCTGTTTTTATAATTTTATGTAAATTAATAGTCTTTTTTTGAAATTGTTTCATCAACAAATTCGATTATTTCACTGTCTGTCATTTTATCAAAGTTTTCAAGAGCCCTTCTTTCTTTTTCAATGTCTCTTTTTATTATGTCCATAAGATCTCTTCCTGCTCTTTGAAATTTAAAATGTGTCTTTTTTAATTGTTCCTTTTTCTTTGGATCTCTTTGTGCTGTTATTTTTTGTGAAGATTCGTATAATCTTCTTACTTTTCTGCCAAGTTCAAGAATATAGCAAATTTTTTTTGTATTTACTGGAACAAGTTTAATCTGGTCTGAATTTTGCTCTTTTAATCCAAAGACCAAAGAATCCATAAGTTCTAGTGTTTCTGAATCTTCACTCAGGCTTTCAAGAACATCTTTCTGGTAATTAAGAACTAAACTTCCAGAAATATATAAATAAGACCTGTCTTCATCACCTTGCCTTACTAAGTATATTTCTATGTTGTCATTCATTCTTTTCATAGAAAAATTGAAAAAAGAAGAGTATTTATTTCTTTCGTTCTTTAATATATAAAGAAAAGAATGTATTGCAGAATATAAAAGCAAAGAAAATGAAAATTTTAAGAATACTTGAATATAGCATGGTTTTTTTAATTGGTATGTTAGTTGCTCTTTTAATATTTCCAAGTTTTGTTGTTGAGAACAATTTAACTGGGGCTGTTATTCAGGAAAGCACAGTTTTCAGGACAAATTCTATTAAAGGTGTTTCAACTGATATTGCTGCTGTTTCTTCTCTTGACAATTCAGGTGTTTTGGGAAAATTAACAGTTGAAATAACAGATGGGAATGGAAAGGTATTAATTAATACAAATCCTTTTTTAGAACCTGATCTGCAGTATAGCGCGACAATTGCAGCAGATGTAGCACAAAAGATAGCTATAGAAAGGCTGAAAGACAAGAACATAATATATAATTTTGATATAGCAGCTAATGTTCTTGGTGGAGGTTCTGCAGGTGCTGCAATGAGCATAGCAACAATCTCAGCGCTATTAGGAAAAGAACTAAAAGATAATGTTGTTATTACTGGAACTATTAGAGAGGATGGAGTAATTGGACCAGTTGGAGGACTAATTGAAAAAGCACAGGCAGTTGCTGAAAATGAGAAAAAGATATTTTTAATACCAAAAGGCCAGGGTATTTTAAATTATTATGAAAAAGAAATTAGACAGGTGAAGAGGGGTAATTTTACTATTTCAAGAACTTATTATGTGCCTAAGAGATTTGATTTAAAAAAATATGGAAAAGAAGAATTGGGGATTGAGGTTATAGAAGTAGAAACAATTTATGAGGTTATGAATATAATGTTGAGAGAATAAAAAATGTTATAAAATAGAGTTCTATAAAGATTTTGTGGAAAAGATAATTTATGGAAGATTTATGAAAAAAGAAGAGGCTAGACAAACAAGAAAGTCAAATTTACTTGGTAAAACAACAGATGAAGAATTAGTTCCAGCTTTTGAAGCTACAAAGGTTTTGGGTGTTTTAGATGAACTTTCATCAGAAAAATTAATAGATCTACATAAACTTATTGGCGGAGATGGCTCTGCCAGAATTATTGTTCTTTTTATTCCTGAAGAAGAACCAGTTGTTTCCGGAATTCCTTTTAGAAATTCAGATGAAATAAATGATATTCTTGGGTATAACTTAAGAGAAAGCAAATTTAAGTCTGGAACTAAAATATCAATTAATGGAACAATAAAAATTTAGATTTGAAGAACTTTTTTTGCATTTGAAAGATAAGCACCTGTGTCTTCAATATCTGTTAAGATAATACCTTCTTCAAGAGCAGTATATAACTCTCTTCTTAAATCAGTTTCAAGAGGTCTTAAGTTTTTTAATTCTTGTAAAAATTCTTTCTCCCCTATAGAAGCTATTCTATCAAAAAAAATACAGCTTAAAGAAGCTATACTTTTCCCTCCTTTTTCTTTCTGCATAATTCCAATTAAAATATCTATTGTTGAAGCATAATTTATATTAGCCATAGAAATAAGAACTTGATGTCTAAAATCAGTACCTACGTATCTTGCTAAAAAATCGTAGGCTTCATAGTTTTCTGGATGTCCAAGTCCCAATATTGCTTCTCTTTTTTTAGAATCATCTAATTGATCTATTTCCTGAAATGTTAATTTGTCTAAGGACATTTTATTTATAATGACCAACACCAAAAAAAACAACTCTTTTTAAGCCCTTATCCATAAATCCATAAAGTCTTCTGCCACTTGTTTCATGAGCAACAATTTTTACTGGATTAATTCTATCTCTTTGCATAAAATATCTTTCCATAATATTATTTCCTTGACCACTATCTAATGCAGAACAAACTGCCCCAAATATTTTCCCGTCATTTTCATGAATATCTCTTATGCCATTTAATCCTTTTTTGCTACCTACATAACCATATTTTAGAGCTTTAATAGGTTTTTTAAAATCTTTTGGTTTTTTTAATATTTGTTCAGCAAGTTCATCATCAAAATAAATTTCAACTTTTTGTTTTCCCTGAGAAGAATCGATTGTTAAAGATGGAACTTCCTCTAGCTTTCCTTCTAAATGGTCTTTGCAAGCCATAAAAAAAGAGGCTATTTTTTGTTCAAAACTAGTCTGCATCATATTTAAAAGAGTATAAATTTGCTTTTTAAATCTTTCTAAAATCGCTCTTTTATTATCTATTTTATAGTATATAATAAATCTAATTTTATATACAAAGTTTTTCTCTAAAATAATATGTTTTAAACTATACCCATCAATCGCTTGATTAATTTTAAGGGCTCTGGTGCAACCCCCTAATAAGCAAGACTAAATAATTTAGCTTCCTGTCTAAATTATATGCTATAAGGTTTGATTATCAGTTCCACTTGCTGGGTTGCATAGCTTCTGTTTCTTAATACTGAACCATATTTTCTTTTAATCACACTAAATACTGTTTCTACTTTAGATCTTTGATGATAATTAGCCCCGCTTATTTTCTTGTTATGCATATAACCATAGAAATTATTATGGTATGCTGAAGGAATAACTGGGATTGCTTTTAATTTTCTTATTGTAAATCCTCTTGTATACTTACTGTCATATCCCTTGTCACCAATTAAATATTTTATCTTAAGATCTTTAATCAGATCTTTAACATACATGAAATTATCTCTTCCTGCTTTTTTGTTAATTTTATATTTGAGAATTAACTGCTTGTCTGTATCTAGGACCAAGCTTAATTTTATGTATTTCTTTGTTTTACGCTTGTATTCAGGAAATAAATGCTTGTTAATATTCCTGTAATAGGAGCTTTTTGATTCTAATTCAAATCCTGTTGCATCTATTGCAACAGTATGTGCTTGTCTTATTCCAAGCACAAGATGTACTTGCTTTTTTATTCTATTTACCAATCTGATTATGGTTGTATGAACAGGAACTCTATATAATCCAAGGATTAATCTTGCATCTGAATTTGATCTTAACCATGAAACAACTCCTCTTGTGGTTAACTTAAGCTTCTGCATTAAAATATAAATTGCAAACTTCTGGTGATTGCAATAAATCTTATTGCTAAATTTAGAGAAATATCTTGGAATTGATTTAGCAGTTTCTAATGCTTCATCAATAAACCTTAAATAATCTTCATACTCTTTATTCCTCAAGGGGCTCACTCTTCTTTTGATAATACAAAAGAGGCTAGAGCCTCCATCTATTTAAAAATTAGGAATGCACAGAGCCATTTTAAGTAATGTTTATAAACGGTTTTCTTTGTAATTTAGTAGTTATAGCGCGGTGGGACAGCCAGGAGATTTTTAACCTGAATGTCCGTCGGGCTCATATGGTTTGCCTAAGACACCCGAATATGGTTTAAAGAAATTTAAATCGTCGGTTTGGTCGGTAGTTCAAATCTACCCCGCGCTAGTCAACTGGGGGGTTTTAGCCCCAGTAATTATTTTATTATTAATAATATCAAAGATTCTTCTTAATAAAACATCACCCTTATCAAAATGACAAACTCCATTTCCTTCTTTTTTAAAACCATCATCATAATTCAGAGGAGAAAACATTTTCTTTGGAAAATTTAATTTATTGGACCAATAATTAACAACTTCATCTGCGGAATTAAGAAAATGATGAATTTGAAAACATTTCCCTTTTATTGCAGATTTTAATAATAATTTTGAATTATTTAATTCATCGAGAAATTTATTTAAACATGTTGGACTTTTATTTGTTATAATAAATCTTCTATAACTTGTTCCCCTAATACTATTTAATCCTTCTCCTTTGAAAAACCCTAAACCCCAACAAAATCCAGGCGTTAAATAGATATATCTTGGAAATTTTCTTTGGAATCTTTTTTTCATAATAGTTTTTGTCGAATAATAAAAGACATAAATTTCTTCTTCATTAATTATTTCTGTTTCAAGTTTATATTTCATACCGCTGGACCAATTAGGATAAGTATATTCTTCTTTTAATAGATCCATTAAATCAATTTTA
Organism: Candidatus Woesearchaeota archaeon; assembly: GCA_018302125.1. Taxonomy (GTDB): domain Archaea; phylum Nanobdellota; class Nanobdellia; order SCGC-AAA011-G17; family JACPIM01; genus JAGWAC01. The sequence goes on from JAGWAC010000006.1 coordinate 7,221, forward strand.
AACACAGCTATATTAAGCTTCCAAATTATTTAATCATTTATTTTAACTTAAAAGTAAGCTGAATATGTAACTCATAAAACGCGACATAAGATTTCCGGATTTTTCGAAATATTTTCAGAAATTCAGGAAAGTTTTCTATTTATTTTATACTTATTTCATTGCCTTCAATTTTAAATTTAATATCCAAGAATTTCTCAATTATTTCAATATTTGATTTAATATGATCAGTTATTTTGCTAGAGATAATTTTTCCATTTTTAGCCAAAGCCATATAGATTAATAATTGATCTGCTGTAAAAAAATCAACTGTACACTTGGAATTTATTTCAGTCAATAAATTATTTGCACATTCTTTTCCTATATCCTCTGCCTTAACACCCAATTTTCCTAGAGTGGTATATCCTATTATTGTTTTCTCATATTTAGCAATTCCAGAAATAAAGCACCCAGGATCTAAAGAAGCTACATATTGTTTATGCATTTCTAAATTATCACCAAGAACACTTGCAAAGCCATTCAATAATCTTTGAGCTACTTCTTGTTCCCTTAAGCTTTGAGAAGAAACAGCAAATGCATGAATTTTATCTAATTTACCCCTTTCAGTTAAGATTAAAGGCTTTATTTTTTTACAAGGCATAATTTTTGCTATTATTTGTCCTCCACCTTTTGGAATAAAGCCCTCTTTTTCAACATTTACCATAACATCAATATTCATTAATTTTAGAATTTGCAAGAAAACTGCCTTTATATAAAATGCTTGCGGCGCCAAAGGATTGGAAGTGCCCCCACTTATTTTTAAATTAGATTTTTGTTTAGCAAATAATAAAGGCGGGAGCAAAGCCTGCAAAACTAAAGTTGTTGATCCAGCTGTTCCAATATCAAAATTGTAATTTCCAGGAATTATTTTAGATGGCTTAAATTCCAGTTCTTTTGAATGTTGAGAGTTTCCTTTAACTTGAGCACCACAAATCTTTGCAGCTGCATTAACTGCAGTTAAATGCTGATTTTGCAGTCCTGGCTTATCTCTTTTTCCCCTTATATTAATAAATTTGAATGGTTTTTGAGTTAATATAGACAAACTCAAACTTGAACGAAGAGTTTGCCCCCCAGAATGTATTCCGTCTATTGTTATCATATTATTATTAAAACTGATACCTTTAAAAAAGTAATGAATAAAATTTCACTTAATCCCCTATATATTTTGAAAATAAGCTCTTAGCTTCTTTTTCATCTTTTGCCTTTATTAAAACCTTGTTTTTGAATAAAGTTATTGGCAAATTCTCTTTTTTTAACCTATTACTAACTTTATCAAAATCAAATTTTCCTTTTATTAAATAACTTGAACTGCCACAGAATTTAACAATTTCTTTTGATTTTTTGCCTTCTAAATAACCAAATATTTTCTTTGAACAAACAGAACAATCTTTGCTTTTATTTATTCTTATTTTTATTAATTCATTATTTTTTAAATTGAAATAAAGTAAATTTTTTTCATATTCCTGATTTAACAATATTTTTATAGCTTCATTAACCTGCAAACTTGAGATTAAATGAGTAGTTGAATTTAGGACACCAAAAGTTTCGCATGTTTCAAGGCCTTGAATTTCTTTGAAAATACAATTAAAACAGGCATTATTTTGAACTATATTAAATAAATATCCTTCAGTTCCAATTGCTGAGGCATAAATAAAAGGAATTTTGTTTTTTATTGAAAATTCATTAATTAAAAATCTAGATTCTAAATTATCAGTACAATCCAAAATCAAATCAGATTTAATTAAGTTAATATTTTCATTATCCAGATTATCAAAATAAGAAACAATTTCTATATCTTTATTTATTTTATTTAATTTTTCTTTAATTACTACAGCTTTGCTTTTACCAACATCTTCTTCAATATACAAAGATTGCCTTTGCAGATTATGTAATTCTATATTATCCCTGTCAATTAAGACTAATTTTTTTATTCCAGCTCTTGCTAATAATTCGGCTGAAACAGAACCTAAAGCACCAAGACCTATTATTGAAACTGTTTTTTTTGACAATAATTCCTGATTTTTTTTACCAATTAATTTTTCCTGCCTCATATATCTCATACAAAATATATTTTCCAGCCTATTTTTAAATCTTATGATAAGCTTTTGAGAAAGAAACTTTTGTAAAAACCAGAAATTATTTTGATAGTATAAGGCATAAGAGCATAAATTTTGAAAAAATATAATTCTACTTTTAAGTTACTAAGTAATCTTTATATAATATTTGAATTTAATAAAAATATCTCATAATAATTAATCAAAAAGACAAGTATTTAAATAAAAAAATCTTTTTAAGAAAAGAGGTGATAATAGATTGAGTTTAACTGAAAAGAACCTTTCTGAAATAGAATTTGAAAAAAGAGCTATTGATGATTTAGAGTTAATGTTTAATCATAAAAGCAAAGTTACCAAAATTGTTCCTCCAGAATACATCAAAGATTACAAGCACTTATTATTCTTTTTAAGAGATTTACTAAATCAAGAGAAACTACCAATGCACCCAAAAAATAATTATTTGGGTGAAAATAAATTAGCACATGATATTTACAAAAGCAAATACTATTTAAAAAATTTGAAAGACGAATTAATTGAGAAAAGACCTGAGGAGACTTTTGCAAGGTTAGCTGCTTTCTTAGCTGCTGTTGAAACTTCAAAAGAAAAGCGAGAAGAATGCGCAGTAAAATTCTATATTGATCTAGTTGAAGGCCATTTTTTGCCAGGCGGAAGAGTAATTGCAGGCGCAGGAGATTTATACAGACTGAAAACATTGGGAAATTGTTTTGTTTCTATGATTGAAGAAGACAATATAGAAAGCATCTACAAAGCAGCATATGAATGTGCAAGAACATATTCTTATGGCGGAGGAATTGGTGTTGATATGTCAAGCCTAAGACCTAGAGAGGCTTTAGTACATAATGCAGCTAATCATTCTACTGGTGCTGTTTCTTTTATGGAAATATATTCCTTAACTACTGGTTTAATTGGACAGAGCGGAAGAAGAGGCGCCCTAATGTTAACTTTAGATGTCAAGCATCCTGATATTTTCCATTTTGTTGATGTAAAAAGAGTTCCTAATTGGGTAACTAGGCAGATTACAGACCAGTGCAAATGGTCTAACTTATTTAATGAAAGGCAATTGCATGAAATTGAAAGGCAGATAAGGGAAAATACACAAGTAAGATTTGCAAATATCAGCATGAAAGTTACTGATGAATTTATGAATGCTATTGAAGAACAAACAAAATTTGGGAAACATAAATTACTTGTCTATAAAAGATTTAAACAAGATGAGCCTGAGGAAACAAGACAGGGATATATCCATTATTCATTTGGAATTCCTTCAAAGGACTTAGAAAATTATGAATTTGTTGATAAATTTGATTCTGTTTATGAATTAAATAATTTCTTGTTAAATTATAAAAAAGAAATTAATGAAGAAAATTTAAGAGATGAAAATTTAAGAAATATATTTGGAGATTTTATTTTAAAATTAGAAGAATCTGATTTAGCAATTCATTATGCTGGAGATTTTTTATTATACTTTAATTCAGACCAAACAAAAGAAGTTAGGAAATTAATCAAAGCAAAGGAATTGTGGGACAAGTTTATTGCCAGCAATTATAAGACAGCTGAGCCTGGATTAATTTTTTGGTCAAGAATGACAAAATATTCCCCTTCAAATTATGTTGGAAGGCCAATTATAACAACTAATCCTTGCGGAGAAATTTCACTTGAAGATGGCGGAGCCTGCAATTTATCTGCAATGAATTTGTCAAGATTTGTAGAAAATGGATATACTGAAAATGCAAAAATTAACTGGGAATTATTAAAAGAATCAGTTACAAATGTTACAAGGTTTTTAGATAATACAATTACATGGAATATGTTTATGAATCCATTAGAGAAACAAAGAGTTGCTACTTCTGAAACAAGAAGACTTGGATTGGGAGTAATGGGGATTGCTGACATGTTAAATCAGTTAGAAATTGGCTATGACTCTGATGAAGGATTAGAATTAATTGGAAAAGTAATGAAATTTATTGCAAACACTGCTTACAAAGCATCTTCTTATTTAGCTTTGGAAAAAGAACCTTCCCCATTATTTAATTATGAATCTTATTCAAAATGCCCATTTTTCCAAGAGTCCATTGACCAAGATGTAAAAGATTTAATAAGAAGAAGTGGATTAAGAAATATTGCTTTATTGACCATAGCTCCAACAGGAACAACTTCAAATGTTGTTCTAGGTTTTAAAAACAAAGAAAAATATTATGTTGGAGTAAGTTCTGGTGTAGAGCCTATTTTTGCTTTGTATTATCAAAGAAGATCTGAAACATTGAACAAAGAAGAAAGTTCTAAATTCTATAATGTATTTCATCCTACTATACAAGCTTATTTAGATTTAAAAAACTTAGATGAACAAGCACAAGATGTAACTAATTTAGAAGAATTAAGAAAAGTATTGCCTACAAGTTTTTTTAGAACATCTCATTTTATCAATGCTGATAAACGAGTTGAAATTCAGGGAATTTGTCAGAGATATATTGACCATAGTATTTCAAGCACGGTTAATTTACCTGAGAGCATCAAGCCTGAAATGGTTTCAAGCATTTATTTTGATGCATGGAAAAAAGGATTAAAGGGAATTACAATTTATAGGGACGGATCCAGGTATCCTATTTTAAGTGTTGCCCAAGAACAGACTGAATTCCAAGAAGTTAAGAAGAAAACATTTAAAGTTTATACTAATAGTGAAGAACTTTTATTAAAAGGTGATGAAGTATTTGTTTTAGAAAATGGATCATTAAGTACTGCTTATCATTCTATAAAAGAAAATCATCCAATAAAAATAGAAGAAATTAATCTGGAGACAGGGCAAGCTGTTATTTCTAATTTTATAGAGAAATCTACAGATAAAAATACTTGTGAAATTAAGATAGAAGATGGAAAAGTAATAAAAACTTGTGAATAAGTGTTATCACTTTACAGAGATAATAATAGAAACTTTTAAATAAAGGAAAAATTTATTTTTTCTTATGAAAAATTTATATAATTTTCCACCCATAATACTATGTGGGAAAATGATGGACAAAGGGCTTAGAGAGGAAATAATTAATAAAAAGGCCTATTTAGAAGATCTAGATCCTTCAAGAATCTCTCTTAATTCTGAGTTTTGGAAAGCTATTGAAGAAGAAGCATTAATCCATTCTTTTAGAATAGAACTCCCTAAAGCTAGGATTTCAACAAAAAAAGCTTCTCAACAAAGCAGAGCAAATTACAAGAAAGTTTATGATGCTGGAGTTGAATGCATGAGAAACGCTTGGTTATGGGCAAAACAATTATATTTACAGCAAGGATTATTTGATCAAGAATTAATAATCGGAATAGCTGAACGCATAGAACCTGAAATTGTTTTGGGATATAGGCATGACCAAGTTCGTATCCTGGGATCATATAACCTGCCTCCACGTCCTGAAAAAGTGGCTTGGGAAATTGAAAAATTAATTCAACAAACATTAACTATCTCAACATTAGAAAAGGCACTTAGGGTTCATTTTGAAATTGCAAGAATACACCCTTTTCCAGATGCAAATGGAAGAACTGCCAGAATGGTTCAGAATTTAATTTTAGCTCAAGAAGGTTTGCCACCAGTTGTTATTTATGAAGGGGAAAGAGCGCATTATCAAGATTTAATTGGGGAGGCTGTTCATGGGTATTCTCTGAAAGAAGAAAAAGGAAAACCTTCTGATGAAGAGAAAACTTTTTACACATTTTTGGCAGGAAAGGTAAATATTTGCTTAGACAAACTTATAGACCACCTTGAAAAATGAAAAGATGTTCTTTATTTTTATTTTCTTCATTCTAACTTAATTATAGATTATTCTGATGATTAGAATAATCTATAATACTGACAGGTCTAACCTGAATTGCGATAGGAACCCTCAGAATTCGAAATCTAAAAAAGACGGAATTTCGGGGGACGGAATGACCCAAGTTTATCTAGGAATTTTTTATTTTTGATGAAACTTTCCTTAAATGTTTCTAATTCGTTTTATTTCTAAAGACAATTATAAACCAGAACACGAATTAGCAGAAAAATTAGTAGATTCAATTGAAAATGAACTAGAGACAAAACTCAAAAACCACTAAATATATTTAATATATAATCTAAAGAAATCTTTAAATGTTTTCTTAAATTTTTCAATTACAAATCTTTCAAAAGAAGTTTTATGTTTATTATCAAAAGCCCCTAGTGCAGAAAAATAAGCGCTTCGCATTGTTTTTCTTATAATGATTGGTGGTAACCCAGACTCCAATAAAATAGCATTTAATAATATTCTTCCAACTCTGCCATTGCCATCCTCAAATGGATGAATACGTTCAAAACGAGCATGAAATTCGGCCCCAAGTCTTAAAGGGTGCACTTTATTTTTATTTTCTTCATACCATTTCAAAAGACTAGTCATTTCATTTTCAACGTTTTCTGGTGGCGTGGTTTTAACATTACGCATCAGAAGAAAATTAGGAAGTTTCTTATAACCGATACTTACTCCAGTATCATTTACAATAACTCTATGTAATTTTATGATAGACCCGTGCGTTAGTTTAATTTTGTTACTAAACAATAATTGATTTGCAACACGTGTGTTTTTTGTTTCATAAATTTCTCTTAAATCTTTTCCTTTTGGAACTATATTTTCAGTTAAAATAAGTGTTACATCTTTTAGTGTCAGGGAATTTCCCTCTATAGAATTTGATTCATATGTAAAATTAATAGTGAATCTATCAATAATATCATCCCATTGCTTTCTCGTTATTTTTTTCTTCAGATGTTTGTATTCAACACGAATATCTTCAATTGATTCTAATAATTCTTTGGTAAAAACTTCATCAGTAAAATATTTACCCAAAGCATATCGCCTATAGCCTACCTTTTCTTTTTCAATAAAATATGCCTTTATTGCTTGGCTATTGACCTCATCAGCATTTTTAATAAATTTAGAAACCTTCTTTACACAATCATTCGGTAATCTAAATGAATATTCCGCATATAAATACCATTTTCCATTGATAATTTTCTTTTTCACCGAAACCATAATTTTAGTTACCCATACAAATATTTAAATCTTTCTTTTAGTAGGGGTAATTCAGAAATGCGTATTAAAAAGTCTTCAGAAACTATTATAAACATATTTTGTTAATAGGAGGATCTGGGGGATTTATGGTTACAAAAGTCAGGAAACGAGATGGAAGAATAGTTCTTTTTAACAAAGATAAGATAGTTGATGCTATTTTTAAAGCAATGAACTCTGTGAATAAAGTTGACCATGAACTGGCAGAGAAATTAGCAGACATAATAGAAACAGATCTTGAAAATAAATTCAGCAAAAAAGACGCCCCTAATGTAGAGGATATTCAGGATTTAATTGAAAAAGCTTTAATAAAAGAAGACCTTGCTGAGGTTGCTAAATCTTTTATTTTATACAGATATAAAAGATCTGTAATAAGAGAAGCAAAACAATCCTTAATTGGAAAAATAGATGATTCAGACTTAAGCATTACATCATTAAAAATAGCAGAAGCCAAATATCTTCTAAAAGACGAGAATGGAAATATTATAGAAACTCCAATTCAAATGTTCCAGAGGGTTGCAAAATTTATAGCTAATGTTGAGAAAAAATACAATAAAGATGAAATGTATATAAAAGATTTAGAAAAAAAGTTTTTTGGCATAATTTCAAACTTGGAATTTCTGCCTTCTGGAAGAATTTTAGCTCATGCTGGAACTGACTCAAATTCTTTAGCAAGTTCAATTGCCATTCCAATAGAAGACAGTTTAGAAGATATTTTTACTTCTTTATTGCATGCAGTGACTTTGCAGAAAAAAACTGTTGGGACTGGATTTAATTTTTCCAAAATAAGACCCAGGGGAAACAGAACTTCGGAAAATTATGGAAAAGCAGTCGGACCTGTTGCATTTATGCATATTTTTAATAGTGCTAGTGAATTAATAAAATGCAGAGGAAATAGAAAGAGCGCTAATATGGGAATTCTTAGAATTGATCACCCAAATATTATTGACTTTATTGGAGCAAAAGAAAACCAGAATTATTTGAATAATTTCAATATTTCAGTTGGATTAACTGATAAGTTTTTAGAAGCTGTAAGAAAAAATGAAAATTATGATTTAGTTGATCCTTTTACAGAAAAATCAGTTTCCAAGTTAAATGCAAGAAAAATATTTGATATGATTATTTCTACTGCATGGAAAAACGGAGAGCCAGGATTATTATTTTTGGACAATATTAATAGAAAAAATCCAACTCAAGAATTAGGAAAACTTGAAATTACAAGTAGCTGTGCTGAAATGGCATTATATCCTTATGAGGGTGCTTTTTTAGGATCAATTAATCTGGAAAAATTTATAAAAAGTGATGAAATAGATTATGAAAAACTTGGCTATGTAATTAAATTAGCTGTAAGGTTTTTAGATAATTCTATAGATGTTTCTAATTATTCAATAGAAAAAGTAAATGAGATTACTAAAGCAAATAGAAAAATTGGCTTGGGAATAATGGGTTTTGCTGATCTGCTATATGGAATGGAAATTGCTTATAATTCTGAAAGAGCATTGGAAATTGCTGAGGAACTAATTAAATTTGTACAGAAAGCTGCGAGAGAAGAGTCTTCTAATTTAGGAATTGAAAAGGGGAATTTCCCAAATTACAAGAAAAGTATTTTTGTAAAAAAGACGCCGATGCGAAATGCAACTGTTACAGCTATTGCACCATCAGGAAGCATAAGTATTTTGGCGGAAACAAGCAATAGTATCGAACCAAATTTTGCAATTGGATATATGAGAAATGTTCTTGGAAATACCCAAATAATGTTTGTAAATAAACATTTTGAAAAGATTGGAAAAGATAAGGGATTTTACAGCCCTTCTTTAATAAAAACTATTGTAGAACAAGGCTCATTAGAGAATATTGAAGAAATACCAGAAAAAATAAAAAGAATTTTTGTTGTTTCACACCAAATTAGTCCTGAATGGCATGTTAAAATGCAGGCAGTTTTTCAGAAGCACATTGATAATGGGATTTCAAAAACTATTAATTTTCCTTTTACAGCAACTTTGCAAGATGTTGAAAGGGGATATTTCAAAGCTCATGAATTGGGATGTAAGGGGATTACAATTTATAGGGATGGAAGCAGGATAGAACAAGTAATAAATTTAAAAGAACCTACAAAATAAAAAAGATGACAGCTGGAGACAAATTAGGTCTTGTACATGTATATACTGGAGAAGGTAAAGGAAAAACTTCAGCTGCAATGGGATTATCTTTAAGAGCTATAGGCCAAGGTTTAAATGTGTTTATTATTCAATTTATGAAAGGCGGAGCTTATACTGGGGAATACATTAGCGCCAAGAATTTTTTGCCAAACAACGAATTTTTACAATATGGAAGGGGCTGTATTAAAGAAAAGAAACAATTAAAATTAATTGGTTTTGATGAAGGAACTCACTTTTTTGACCAAGTAAGAGAAGATATTGAATGCGGACCATGCAGATACTGTTTTTTAAATGATGAAGAACAGAGAAGATATGTAAGATTAGCTTTTGACAAAGCAAAAGAAATTACTTCTAAAGATGAATATAGCTTAGTTGTTTTAGATGAAATAAATGTTGCTGTGAAATATGGATTCATTAGTGTAAATGAACTAGTTGAACTGATTAAAAACAAAAATAAAACAACTGAACTAATCATTACTGGGAGAGATGCTGATCCAAAAATAGTTGAAATGGCTGATTTAGTTACTGAGATGAAACTGGTAAAGCATTATTATGACAAGGGAGTTTCTGCAAGAAGAGGAATTGAATATTAAAATTATAGCTAATTTATCGTGCCCATATAAAATAATTTTTTCAAGAATAAGTATTGAACATCAAAAATTTGTTCAGTAGTATCTTTCTATTTTAAATTCTTCTTCTATTTGTAAATACTACTCTTTGCTTTTAATCTCTGTTTGCTGATTAATTTTAAAGCATTTCTTCTCTCTTTTGTTTTTTTGTTTTTTTGGAATTTTTTCTTTCTTGATATTCTCTTTTTTCTCTCTTTTGTTTTTTTGGAATTTTTTAGATTCTTTACTTTGGGTTTTAAATTTCTTATATCAAAGAATTTTCTTATATCAAAGAGAAGGTATAATAAAATGAAGAAAAGTAAAGAGATTGTTAAAATAGAGTATGATATTATCTCTTTTTTAGTGAAATCTTTAGTTAAATCTGGATTATTAATATTATAATTTATGAAACTGTAAATTAGCGAGGCGATTAACAATAAAAGTATGAAATAAAAGATTATTTTTCTGAATTTTCTTGATTTTATCAATGCTATTACAAAAGATATAAGGAGTATCAGTAGGAGTATTGTTATTGAAGAGAAAACTGCTTTTTCTTTTATTGTGAGTTGTTCCCTTGATGTATTAACTATTGTTTCTGCTAGGTTACTTATTGTACTGGTTTTTTGCGTTTCTTCCTTGTAAATTCTTATGGCAAACAAGCTTAAATGCGGACTTGTGCTTTTGTAGTAAACAAAATTACCCTCTTCTTTCAGCTTTTCAGTATTTAATTTAACCCAGTTTCCTTCATGCACATATAAAGAAACTTCCTTGTTGCTTACTATTGATCTGGATAATTTAAAAACAAATTCTCTTTCGCTAATTAAGGATTCTAATAAATTGCTTGTTCCTACATCAATATACTTGTAAGAATTGCTTAATTCCTTGATATTTTTATATTTTTCAGGCAGCTTGTCAGATTCCTCTATTTTTATTTCTACATTATTCATTAAAATGCTTGAGAATATGTTCAAGGACTCTATGCTTAGTAATTTGTCTTGTAATTCTATTTTGTTTAGTCCAGGAGCTAGTTGATTAAATTGATATGTAAGGCCTTTGGCTGATAATTGTATGCTTTGCAATGTTGTTTTCTCTGTGAATCCTGACGATGAAGAACTTCCTTTTCCAGGTTCTTTTTTTCCTCCTGTTGTTAGCCCCTGGGAAGAATATATGAATACAGATGAATTTACCCAAGATGTATATGTATCATTGTTGTCTGTTGCTCTTGCTGCACATGTCCAGTTTTCTCCTGTTGTAAATATGTTTGTGTTGTTAAACAGCAACCTATAAGAAGCTATTGTGTTGTTTCCTGCTGCTGAGCTGTTAGTTCTGAAGTGCTCCACTGAGTTGTTGTAAAATATTAAAGTAACTATGCCAGCATCATTGTTTGTATCTATGTAAGAAGTTGTACAATTTATTCCTTCATTATCTAGCGGTCTTTGTGGGAATATTGTTGTGTTTGGATTTTCTGGTATTGTGTTGCTTATGTTTATGCTTGCATTTACCCAGTCACTTGATGAAGTACCGTCATTTATTCTGAAGGCTGCTGTCCAGTTCTCTCCTTTTGTAAATATATTTGTTGCATTCTGCGTTAATGTTGATGAGCTGTTTGTTGCATTTGCTACACCTGTTATGTTTGTTCTGAAATGTTCCTTT
>JAGWAC010000007.1 GCA_018302125.1 Candidatus Woesearchaeota archaeon
GCAATGCTGACTGCCCACATGGATGAAATTGGCTTGATGGTTAACAGAATAGAAAAAAACGGGCGCTTGAGATTTTCTGCCTTAGGAGGAATTGAGTCAATTACCTTGGCTGGACAAACTGTAAGCATATTAAAAAAAGACAATCAAGAAGCATGCAAAGGAGTAATAAGTTTTTATGAACTTCATGAAGCACTTGAAATAAAGAATATTCCAAAAATCGAGGATCTTTATATTGACACAGGACTAACAAAGAAAGAGCTTGAAAAAAAAGGCATAGAAATAGGAAGCTACATTGTCACAAAACACAAGTCAAGCAACCTGGGAAATGACAAAATACTTTCTGGAAAAGCCCTTGACAACAGAGTTGGAGTTTATATCCTTATTCAGCTAATTAAAAAGATAAAGAAGATAAATCTTGATTCTTATTTTGTCTTCACTGTCCAAGAAGAGGTTGGATTATATGGGGCAAAAACTTCTGTTTACAATATCAATCCTGAGTTCGGCATTGCCATTGATGCTACAAATTCAGCAGACTCAGAAACAGAAACTATAATGGGAAAAGGCCCTGTCATTACTGTAAAAGATGCAGAGATAATTGCAAACAGAGAATTAAATGAATATATAAGAAAGCTTGCAAAAAAATACAAAATACCATTACAATTAGAGGTTGTAGACATAGGAACAACTGATGCAACAAGCATAATGTTTTCAAAAGGAGGAGTTCCCAGTACTGTAGTCAGTGTTCCTGTAAGAAATCTTCATTCAAATATAGGCATAGTTGATTTTAATGATGTTCAGAATGCAATAAAGCTTCTGGAAAGGCTTTTGAAAGAGCCTCCAAAAATCAACTGGTAATCAGCTTCTATAAGGATTTAAATCTTCGCCAATAGGCAGGCCATAATATGCAATTAGTACTCTTGCTTCATCATCTGTTATTCCTGTTGATGATATTGAGTTAGGATTACGTGGGTCTTTAAATATTGCATGAATGTCATCTTTTGAATATCTTTCAGCACTGAATAAAACAAAACCTACTTCCCTTAATGCAACTTTCTTTACATCTGTCAGGCTTAAATTGTTGTCAATTGAGATTTTTGCTTTTTTTATTATGCTTACTCCATCCCTAGATTCATATTCAAGAACCTGTGTAAATCCATTTGGACCAATACCAGAATATGCAAACTTGATTTTTGCATCTCTTGACAAGTTTGTTTCCTCAAACAATGGCAAACCAGTTTCTGACTGCCACTCGTTTAAGGCTGACTCTACAGAGCCAGCATAACCTGCTGAGCCAAAAGGTGAATTTTGCCTGTCTAAAAAAACTTTTACCCTACCTGCTAAATCAAATCTCCTAACTTTTTGAACTGAATCTGGCCTTGTGCCAGATCTTCCATCTCTGTTTCCTGTAACATCTTTTAACATTTCAAGCAAATCTCCATATTCAGTGCTTAAAATTGGATGCTTTCCTATTAAAAAGAAGTTCCTTGAAATGTCACCATGCGCGCTTATTATTTTTACAGAGTCTTCATAATTAAAAAAACCAGGTATATTTTCCAAAGTTAAAACATAGTCTCCATTTGGAACATTTAATATCCTATAATTTCCATTTTGATCAGAGTCTGCTTCATATGCTCTGAAGTCATTCCTGACTCTCAATTTCACTCTTGCTCCCTGAACAAGATTGCCTTCTGTGTCCATTAATGTACCAGAAAAATGATGAAAATCTTCCTGAGGACTAGGCTCAGGGCTAGTGTCTGGAGTTTCTGGTCTTTGAGTATCTACTGGAAGCGGAAGCCTGCTTTTTTTGTCCTTGCATCCTGCTAAACCTAAGGCTCCTACTAAAGCTAAAGCTAAAAATTTTCTTCTTGATATTTCCTCATTTGTTATGTTTTCAAGGCTGGACATTTTAAAATAAAACCATTAGAATATTTCTTATATAAACATTATTATGCTAAGAAATCTATAACAAAATAACCAACATATAAATCATAATAAGCAAAGATATAATATTGATTACTAAAAATACTGAGTTATTTTCCTGTTTTTTAATATCCTGACTTATGGTTTCAACTTCATTTTCAACAACAAGATTATTTTGCTTAATTGTTGAACACTTGTTTGCTTTTACTAATTTTGTTAATTCTTCCCTGTCTTCATAATCTAATGATAATGTAAATTCATAAGATCCTTTTTCAAGATTATCTGGCAAATTAAAATTAAAAAAGGCCTTTTCCTTGCTGTCTTTTTTACTGTACTTGTCCAGAATTATCTTCTGATTCAAGTTTATACCCAACTCATTATTCCACAGGTTAAGACTGACTTTTTCTGATTTTTTTCCCAGGTTTTCAAGACTCACTGTTGCAATAGTGTTGCGACTGCATTCCAATACATTCGGCACTATTAAAAAGCTGTTAACTTTAACCCCATGATCAGGTCTTTCAATTTCTATCTGCTTTGACTTTTCCTTGCATTTATTTTCTTCATTATCCTCTTCATATACTTTTACAAACAAAGTATAATCACCTTCATCAATATCTTCCAAGTCAAAAGTAAATTCTGATTCTTCATCATCAATGTCCTCTGTTTTCTCCAGAATTTCCTCTCCATCTTCATCAACCAGAATAATTTTTGCAACTAAGTTATCATCATTTGTTTTTAATTCAACTTTCAAGCCCTCAGCTACATTCACTTTATCATGGGGCTCAACAAGTCTCAAGCTTATGTCACCTTTCTCCCCGTTTTCACAAAGACCTTCAAAATCCTCGTTTGAGTTAATACTTTTCACAGCATAGCTGCTAAATCCTGCAACCTCAAATATTACTGTGCCGTCATTTGTTGGCTCCTGAGAGAAGCTAATTATTTTGCATTCTTCGCAAATATCATTTATTAAAGAAATATCATTTGTAAAATGTGATGAGCCAAATATTTTCGGCTCAGTAATATATTCCTGATGCTTTAGCGTAATTCGTGCTTTTTTATTTAATTCAGGCAATAAATTTGAGTTGACTGCAACAACATTTTCTTTTATTATTACATTATTGTTAATGTCTTTATTCTGACCAAAAGAAACTGTTTCCATGAATAAGATCTTCCCAAACTGTGTTTTTTCCAAGATTAAATTTTGAATATTATTTAAATCTGTTTTGAAAAAGTCTGTTGTTTCCCCGTCAAAATTACTGCCATCTACATTTTCAATAACATTAATTATCCATGTATGTTCTTCTGTTTCTCCCCAGTTATCATTTAAGATTAATTTAATTTCATTTATCCCTGGCTGGGAAAACAAATAAGTAAGTTCTTTTTCTGTACTTTCCAGATTATTATTAAAATACCAGTTATAGAATATTTCCTGACTGTCAATATCTTCAAATTCTACATTGAATTTTATTTCTGTGTCCTGAAGAATTCTCTGGCTGCCAGAAGGAGATGTGTTTAAGATCAATGGGCCATCATTAATTTCCAAGACATCAATTAAAATACTTATTTCTATTGTGTCAAGGTTATCTGATACTGTTAAGATACAAGTTTCCTTTCCTGCAAAATTGCTTTTTGGAATAATTTCAAGCTTATTCTGGGTTATCCTGCATAAAATATTTTCCGAGCTTGCTGCATTAAATATTAAATTATCATTATCAGGATCAACAGCAAGTATATCAACTAACTTATTTTCATCCTCATTTACTGAAATTTCATCTAGCATTTCAAAATAAGGCTGCCTGTTGACATTATTCACAAAAATCTGATCTTCCAGCGATGTTTCAGATACTTGGTCTTTTACAACAAGATTTAATATCCTATTCCCATGGCTATTGAAATCAAATGCGTAAACAAATTTATTTTGTGACCCGATTAAATTATCATTTAAGTACCATTCATAAATTAAAACTTTGTCTTCAATGTCTGCTGCATCTGCCATGAACAAATAAGACTTATTTTCGTAGAATGTTTCTGCAGCAAGATTTGTTTCAATGTCTATTTTTTTTATTGATCTTATAACTGGGTTATCATTTATGCTATTTACTATTATATTGATATTATTTGAATCCTTAGCTAATAAAGAGTCAGAAGCTGATATTATCAAACTATCTGAACCATGCCAGTTTTCAGGTGATGACAACAGCAACTGGCTGTTTGATATCTGGGTATTTATGAATAGATTATTTCTAAAAGTGAAAATCAACTCGTCATTGTCAGGATCTTCAAAATAATTGCTTAAATTTAAAGAAATTGATTCATCTTCATCCCATATCAAATCAAGTATATCTGCTTTTAAAACAGGCAGGTCATTTACATTGAGAACTGTCAGCAAAAATTCATTGCTTGAAGCTGATTCAATATTATCAGATGCTGATATGATAATATTTTCCTGGCCAACAAAATTATTATCAGGCATTACATCTACCTGGTTATTGATTACTTCTACAATTACATTTGAATTTCCAGTTACTATGAAAATTAACTGGTCTCCGTCAGTATCAATAAAATAATTGCTTAAATTAATTAGACCTGTATTTATTGAATCCTCGTTAATAATCTGGTCAGGTATAGAAGAGATTAAAACAGGTGCGTCGTTTCTGCAGTTCTGGTTTATGTTATCAAGAATTTCCGTTGCATTTGGATTTATGCCTGGGTCGTTGTCATTGCAGTCATAAGTCATGTTAAATCCGTCATTGTCAACATCAACCAAATCCAGGTTGTCACAGTTCTGGTCTATGCCATCATAAGGAATTTCTATTGCTCCTGGATATATTGTGCTGTCATTGTCATTGCAATCCTGGCCCCCAGTCAAAATATTTCCAAAACCATCCATGTCTGAATCATATCCTCTTAAAGTAAAAAGCAAACTTCTCTTAAACAATTCTTCTGCCCCGCTTGTCCAAAAATTACTTTTTGTTATTCCAAAAAAAGTAATTCTTCCCTGACTTATTCCTTTATTATTAGATAATCTCGTGCCTGGCATATTAACAGCAATTACGTGATCAGCAGTAGGGCTGTTGTCTGCTTTATATTCCACAGAAACAATATATCTTGAAATAGATTCTGCCCTGCTTAGAGAATAAAGCGGAATATTTCCTTGTGTGTAAACCTGCAAAACTCTGCTAAGACCATTTGTAACAAATTGGTTAATGTCAATATTCCTTATATTTAAAGGCTGATTAGCTGCTGTCACCCCTAATTTTATTGAGCTGCTGATTAAACCCCAATCTTCTAAATGAAAGGTATTAACGACGAAAGAATTAAGATTATTTACAGGAATTAAATCAGGATTGTTAAAAAAATTATCTCCAACCAACATCATCCTGTAATTAGAAAAGTTTGTATTAACAACATCGCTTTCCATAACAACATCAAAACTTAAGGCAAGATCATTTAAAACATCAACAAAATCCTGGTTTGCAGTTGTCCTTACCACATAAGCAACATCTTTCTGCTGAGCATTTACATAAGTGCTTAACAAAATTAATACAGCAAGCATTAAAAATAGTTTTTTCATTTTATATTCTTCTCATCAAGACAGTCAGGCCAGCAATTACTATAACTGCAACCAAGACTACAAACAAAACAAGACTTAAATCCAAGTTAGACAATTGAGAGGATTTTTCTGAAACTATAGACTTGGTTATTCCATTGATATTTTCTTCTTCTGCCTCAACATCTTCTTCATCTTCAATAATTCCGGAGCCTTCTCCCACTGCTTTTATTATTAAATTAGATTGAAGAACAACACCAGCTCCTCCTCCTTCTGGTGGGCTAAAAAAAACTACAATATTTCCATTATATATTCCTTCTTTTGGTATAGTCACCTTATATGCTGCTTTTTTCTCTTCATTCGGGCCAAGCACAAATTCCTTTTCAATTATCTCTGTTATAAATTCAATATCTTCTGCTGGCTCTAATTTTATGTTTATAGCAAAATCATTTACATTTTTTACCAGAACTGTTCTTTCTAAAATATTAGATTTAGATAAATCTACTGTTACTATGGCTTTTGCATTACCTATTGAGCCTGTAATAGCACTTGCAAAAGGAGTTAATAATAAGCAGAAAATAACTATAATAAAGAGTTTCTTGTTCATTCATCCCCCTAAACTTTTTGGAAAAGTTTAATCAAAATCTGATTAAGATCCTCTTTTGTTACTGCAGAATTCTAACTAGAAAACATATATAAGTATTTATTGACTAGAAAATATATAATGAAACTAAATACCAAGTAATTTAATCATATAAGAATTTACTTTTTCATATTCACTTGGATTATCTACAAGAGATTTAACTTTTTCTTTTAATTCACCATATTTTTGTAAATCTTCTCTTGTTGGTTGTTCTGTAACTTGTTCACCATTATAAACTAGACATTCTTTTATTAAAAATAATTTAATTCTAGGACTAAAACCTTCGAATCCTGCTTCTTTTGCTAAGGTTCTAACTTTATGGCTAAATAATTTAAAAGCCTCATTTAAGGATATTTCCAGCTCATTTTCTGTTACTAAAATTAGTTTTTCTTCTTTTGCAATCATAAACTAAATTTTTAAATTGGGTGTTTATAAAGTTTCTGGTTATTACTTATAAATAATAAAAATTATAAAAAGGGGTTTATAAAGAAAGGTGAATTATATGCATAAAATGAGATCTCAAGCTCCAGATTTTAAAGCAGAGGTTGTTTACTTATGATAGAGGTTTGTATTTATGGGGATGAAGAACTTGATGACAGAGGGAAGGATTTAGTTGAAAGATTAAAAAGAAAACCTGCTGATGAATATATTAATGAATTACTTGGATTAAATTGTTCTGTCGCATTTTAGTAAGAAGCAATCTTAGAATTAATTTAAAAAGAAATGACATAATGAAGAATTATGCTAGTAGTTAATTTATTCTTGTAAAAAAATATATAAGTAAGTAATCCCCAAAGATTACTATGAAAACAATTACAATAAAACTCCCAGAAGAGGAAGCAAAAAAACTTGATCTTTTTGTAAAAGAAAAGAATTATCTATCTAAGTCTGAATTTATAAGAAATCTAATAATGGAAAAAATAGGGTCTATAAAAAAGGAAAAACAAGGCTGGTTAGTATTAGCTGAAAAATCAATGGAAAAAATATGGAGTAATAAGAAAGATGAAGAAACTTGGAGCAAATATTTATGATATCACAAAGAGAAATTCTACTAGTACCATTTCCGTTTTCTGATCAATCAGACAAAAAAGTTAGACCAGTTATAGTAATAAGCAATAACAATTTCAATTCTCATTCGGAAGATGTAATAGTTGTTGGATTAACTTCTAATATCTCAAAAGACAGTTATACTGTTGATCTAAATTTAAATGATCTAGAAGAAGGACGAATTAATGAACTATGCTGTATAAAAGTTGAAAACATATTAAAAATAGATAAAGACCTTATTATAAAAAAAATTGCAAAGATAAATAAAAATAAATTAAAAGAGATAAATAATGTTCTAAATTATATAATAAAAGAAGATGGGAATGTTTGACACTGTAATCATAAAATTACATTGTATTTGGTGTGGTGCAGAAATAGAAGATTGGCAGACCAAAGATTTAAACAATAGTTTGGAAACTTTTAATATAGAAGAGTTGAAAAAAATAAAAAAGACCCAGCCAGAATTATTTAAAAAAACATTTCCTCAAATTGATAAACATAAATGGATTGAAATACATGGTATTTGTCCGAAATGTAATAAATTTATAAGCTTACAATTAGATTTAGAAACTAATATTTAAATTCAAAAAATTAATGTACTAACATCTATTGTCTTATTGTTGTTTGTCATCAAGTCTACTACCCTGCTTAGTGATGGGCGCATTATAATGTGATGGTTGCCAGAGCTGTCTCTTAAATTATGACAAATAATTCTTACATTGTTCCAGCCTTTTTTTAATTTTAACAGGCCTGAACTTTCAAAGTTTTTTGAAAATCCAGGTGAGTCTAATATAAATTCAGACCTATTATTTATGAAGACTTCTAATCTGTTATCACAAAAGAATTCAATTGCCATGTCCCTGTTGTTTTTCATAAAAACATCTGTTACTAATTCAGTAACTGTACTTTCTGAGTAAGGCAGGGACATGTTTTTTCTCTGAGTCCTGTCATCTTCTATTTTATCAATTAAATTTCCATCCCTAAAATAAGTCCATAAATCTCTTCCTGGCAATCTCTGAACATTTACATTAACTGTTTTTGTTACTTCTGTTTTTCCATCACTTACTTTTACCAAGACATCATGGTTTCTGTTGTCTCCTATTCTTGTAATCCATTTCCCTTTATTGTCAAAAGGAGGGGAAAATTCTATAGTTAATTTATCACCATCTTTGTCTTCTGCTTTTACATCTAGAAATGCTAACTGAGCTTCAAATAACTTAATATCATTTACTTTTAAAGTTGGAGGGTCGTTTCTGCAGTTCTGGTCTATATTATCTAGTATTTCTGGAGCACCAGGATATATACTTGGGTTATTGTCATTGCAATCATCTTTTTCTTCAAATCCATCCCTGTCTTTATCATTAAATTCACTTATTGAAATATTATTTACTATGTTGGAGATTTTTCTTCCAGTTATTATTAATGTAGAGCCTGGTTTTGAAGTGAAAGTATTTACACTTATGTTGTTTAATAGAACATAACACATGTCTCTTTGATCTTCTTGTATAACTATTGTTTCTTTACTTAAAGATACTTCATTTTTCTCAAGACATTTTTCATCAATAACAGAGCTTGATAATATAATTTTATGCTTTCCTAATTCTGTTGGGGTAAATATGAATGTTGAGTTTCTTGCTTCGCTATAATCAAAGACCAGGTCTTTTATCTGTTCATTAATTAATTCATTATTTTTATTATAAATTTTTAAGGTTACTCTTTGCTTAACTGTATAATGGTCTTTTATTTGCTCTGGAACTGCTATTAATGGGCCTGCTTGTTTAATTGATGAGAATGTTTTTACATCTATACCTGTTCTAAAACCTATTGTCAATGGCAAATGCGGTTTAACAATGTTTTCTACATTTAATTCTGACAAAAATGAGGTGCAAGATTCTTTTTTAGATAAATAAACATTAAAAGGACCTTGAGGATCATTATGATTTGTACCAAACCAATTAGGATTGCTTTCCCAAGGGATATAACCTTGCTTAAAATAATAAACACCATATCCTGCTCCTGACAATAATTCTGTTGGGTAAATTAACTGAATAAAGTTAACAAATCCTGAATTCAATATTTGACTGTTAAATATTCTTCCATTTAACTTTTCACAATTTGTTTGCTCGCATACAAAACCAAGAACATTTACGCCAGCTACTGGATTCTGTGTTTTTACCAATGTGCCGTTATCCAGAATTATGCCTTCATA
Source organism: Candidatus Woesearchaeota archaeon (assembly GCA_018302125.1). Taxonomy (GTDB): domain Archaea; phylum Nanobdellota; class Nanobdellia; order SCGC-AAA011-G17; family JACPIM01; genus JAGWAC01. The sequence continues at coordinate 9,370 of JAGWAC010000007.1, forward strand.
AAAATTGTAATTAACAAATCTTGCAGAATTTACAATAGCCAAAGAAGTAAATATCATCAAGAATATTAAAAATAATTTTTTCATTTTACAGCCTCTACAAAAATTGTCAGTCTTACTGACTCTTCATTATTTAGCCTGCATTCTAATGCATCTGTTCTTCCCAATATCAGTAAGTCATAAAAACCCACTTCCAGATCTGGATTTAAATCAAATGTTGTCCTGAATTCTTCTGGGTCAAAGAAATTATTATTTGCATCTAGCTGGATTGTTTTGCTTTGGATAATTTTATTGTCTATATTTCTTATCAGCAGAATTTCAAGCTCTGTCTGCCTTGGTATTAAAATCGGGACTGTTTCTTTTGGCTCTTCTTCTTCAGGAGGTGGCGGAGGTATAACCAAGTCCTGACCATCACAATTTTCATCTATTCCATTATTTGGTATTTCTATCGCGCCTGGATGAATATTTGGATTATTGTCATTGCAGTCTTCATCTTCTGAAAAGCCATCATTGTCATTGTCTCTTGAATTTATTGAAAACAAAACACATTCCTTAAACAATTCTTTGGCATTGTCTGTCCAGAATCTTGTCTCTGTGATTCCATAAAAGCACATTCTTCCTTTGCTTACTTTATCGTTGCTCAATAATTTTCCCTTATTTACAAAACCAACCACGCTGTCTTCTTGATTTAAAGTTGTAGAAGCAAGAGTAATCACGTTTTCATTCTTACTTAAATAAGATAAATAATACATTGGTATGCTTAAATGATTGCTAAAGCAACAACTACTATACACTTGTTGAATTTCTCCATTAACATTTACTTTTAAATTAGAATTAGCACCTATTAAGGAAATCTCACCATTTGTTAATCCCCATTCTTTTTCATGAAAATAGTTGGCAACAACAGAATTAAAGTCATTCACTGGGATGTCTTTTGGGTTTCCTAGCATCTCATTGCCTACAAAAATAAGTTTGTATGAATTAAAGTTTGTATTTTTTACATTGTTTGCATTTATTTTGTCTACAGTTAAATTTAGCTCTTGAAAAGCATTTAAGAAATCATTGTTTGGAGACCTTGGGTTTTTTAATACATAGGCAACATCAATGGCACTTGCTAATGAAATATTTAATATTATCAGTAAAAATACCAAATACACCTTCAACTTATCACCTTCTTTGGATTTTTTAAATTATGAAACTTTATATTTAAGTATTGTTATGCTTTAGCACCGAAAAAATACGAAATTGATTTACTACTTCTTCTTACAAACTGCTTATTGTTTTATCAAAACTTGGTTTATCATAGGCGCTATAAAAAACAATGTTGTGGCTTTAAAGCGAGAGAGGGGGCTTGAGGAAATATAAAAAGAATTAGAATAAATCTTTTGATCTTTTTGTATTTATACAATTGTGAATGTTCTTGCAGAATCTTTAGAATTCCCGGCAAAATCAATGCTCTTTATTACAAGATTATGAACACCCTTTCCAAAATTCCTTGTCTTGTTATATGTCAGACAGTTGCTACATAATGAGGCAATTTTTCCGTTTTCAGTGTAAGTTAGCGACTTTAGTTTTTCATTGCTCTGTATATCAAACCTTATTGTGCTTGTATTATAATTTGTATTGTCAGGGTCAAGAACATTTAGAACAGGATTGCTGAAATCAAAATATATCTCCTGTTTTTTTGAGGAAACTGATCTTATTTTGTCAGTCACATTGAAATAATAAACAACAGTCTTTCCATCAAGTCCAGCACTATTTATCGTAAGATTGCAATTTGCATTTGTTCTATTATTGCAGTTGTTTAATGCAGTTGCAATGAAGATGCTGCTTGTATTTTCCCTATAGTAAAACTTTATGTTGTCAAGAAGTGTTTCACTATATTTTAAATTAAAGAAAGTTGAGTTTGTTATTGTCTTGTTTTTGTAATTCAGTTTTATTATCTTTGGTTTTGCAATGTCTACAAGGAAATTAACATTAACACTTGTATTGTTGCTCCCATTATCGCTTGCTATAAATCTGATAATGTGTTGTCCTTCTTTAAAGCTTAATGTCTTGTTGAACAGGTTGCATTCCCTGCATAAAAGCCTTGTCTTGTTGCTGAAAACATCAAAAATCCATAATTTGTTTGCTTTCTCTCCTAAAGTTATTGTAACTGGAACTCTGCTGTTTCCATAATCCTTGTTTTCAGGTGACAAAACATTTATTGAACTTATATTTGATACATCAACATTAAAAAACCATGTTAGGCTTGCATTGTTTCCAGCAAAGTCAATTGCATTTACAGTGACATTATGGATTCCACTTAAAAGAGAAGCAGTATTAAAGCTCGCATTTGCACTAAGAGTTCCAGCCATGTTAACATTTGCATTTACCATGTCATTATCTAAAAACATTTTTACTGTATTCAGATTAATCCCGGAAGTTCCTACAAAAACATCGTCTATTAAGGCATAGATTCTTGTGTTTGTTCCTGTAAAGCTGTTATTTGCAGGCACCAGATTTCTTATTTCAGGTTTTTTTGTGTCAACTTTAAATGTGAACTCTTGCAAAGGTTCTTCTCTGGGTGAAATTATATTTGTGAAATTTGTAAAGTAAAAAATATCCTGCACTCCGCCTAAAGAGCTGCTTCTGTTAAAAGGTTCTGTATAAGTGTTGAAAGCAAAGCTATTGAATCTGAAAAAAGTAGTTGTCTGGTTTATATCAGGAAGCAAAGTAATTATTGGTTCATTTAGATACCATCCATTTAATCCATTTGGAACAGAAGGTGAAAAACTTATGTTTGTCCTGCTGTTCAGCCTTGAAATTATTAAATTCCCTTCTCCAACATTGTTTGCCTTGTCAGCAGCAATATATTTCCAGATTAAGATTTCACTATTTTCAAGCAAGCTTGAGTTTACTATATGACTAAAAATATTACTTGTATTTGTTACAGCAGTATAATTAATTAAAGAGCCTTGCCAGTTTCCTGTAATTAAAACTTGTTTTAGCCCAAATATATCTGTAATAGTCCCATTTAAGATTAAGTTGTCTGTGTTGAAAGCAATAAATGGGTATTTTGCCTGGTTTGTTATTACAGGATTAATATTGTCCATCTTTACATTAAAGGAATTGTTGGAAAGAGTAGTGTTGTCTAAATTGTCAAATGCAATAACAGTAATGTTCACAGAATTAGTGCTTGCAGCGCTTAAAATTGTGTAGTTTATAGTGTAGCTTCCGTCTCCATTGTTGACTACTCTTTGAGTTCCATTAGAGCCTGTTTCAATGGTAGCAAAATCAGCATAAATGACATATCTGTTGCTGTTCATTCTTACAGACATGTTTAATCTGTTGTCATTTACACCATAAACATTGTCCTCGTCATTTGTGCTTATGGAAACAAAGAAAGGCACTGCATTTACATTAACTATTAATAAAACAATAAGAACTAATATTAAAAACAACCTCATTTAGCCACCATTTTGTTTATAATTGTAAACTATATAAATTAATCGGAGTTATTGTATATTAAACACAAGGCTTTCTTCGTCCATGTTCCCTGCCTTGTCCAGAGCTTTTATTATTATGTTGTGTGTTCCTGACTTAAATCTTACATTTCTATTATAAGAATTGCAATTTTTGCATAAATTAATAAACCTGTTATCTCCGTTTAAATCTTTATAAATTAAATCTGATTTCTCGCTTATTGTCAAATTTAAAAGCAATACTTTTGCATATGTCTTTATTTCACTTGAAACCAGGCTTGGATATAGAAGAGTAATTTCAGGGTCTATATTATCTATAATTATCTTCTGCTCTTTTGACATTGCTTTTCTTCCTGCTATATCTTCAATTTCAAATTTATAATATAAATCTCCATTTTCCAAATTATTTACACTTATTGTGCAATTTTTTTTAGTACCTCTTTCACATTCGTTTGTTGTTACACTTGCATATTGCGTGCTTGCTCCTATCCTGTAAAACAAAGTGGTTTTAACCAAGCTTTCTTCATCATAATAAACATTAAAATCACTGTTTCCATACTTGCCAGACTTGGGCTCTGTTTTCGAGATGCTTGGTTTTTTTGAATCAAGTGTAAAAACTATTCTTTTATCAGCAATATTTTCACCATTATCTGTTGCTCTTATTGATATGTCGTTTAATCCGTCTTTGAAATTTACTTTTCTGTTATATTTTAAACAATTTTTACATAAAAACTTGAAACCTTTCTGGGCATTATTATTATCAATATATTCTAGCTTTGATCTTTCACTAACGCTTATATTGAAATCAACAGACCTCTTCGCATAAACATTATTTTCAATTGGATTATTCACAGTCAATACAGGTGCTGTTAGATCAGTAGAAGTTCCCTGGCTGCAGGAACACATTGGTTGTGCGTTTCCACCAAAACAATCTCTGCTTGGGCTTCTTGAAACACACAAAATGCAGCATGATCTTTGGCATATCTTATTACTGTCATGCCCCTGACCCACTCTTCCAAAAGCATCACCCCGGCTTTGTTCCCCAGAATTTGTACATTCCCAATAATTATCCCTAAAATATCCAAAAGCTGTAAAAGAATAAAGTATTAATATAATGAATACGAGTGATATAATGATTATGAATTTTTTCATTTTGAATTTCTCTAATAATTTATAAAATAAAAAAAGAAAAAATAATTTTTTTAGACTGCTTCTCCCCAGAAGAATATACTTCCTGATGAAAAGTCCCCATTACATGGCTCTGGCAATGCTAATCTAAATGTCAAAGCTACTTCAGAACCTGGAGACAATACATTTCCTGGTGAGTAAGTTGCTACTTCGTTGTATCCGCAACCAGCTACTTCAGTTCTTAATGTTCCTGTACACAAAATTTCATCTGCGTCAGTAATTCTTGCGCCTAAAGGTATTGCTATATAATCTTCAAGTTGTGCATCTGTTGTTTCTCTTGCGTCGTTACTTGAACTATAAGCTCCTTTTGAAGCAAAGTACCTTATGTTGCCCAATGCTAGCTCATTTGTCACAGGACATTTTGCCCCACTACTAGACGGGTCAAAGAAATTAGTACCTGATATGAACATATCAAGCAATACACCAGAACCTAATTCTGCATCATTTCCAAGCAAAAATGTTGGAGTGTATGAGTTAGAGCCTGGTCTTACTGTTCCAAAGTCTAATGTTCCATCAATGCTTAAAGCGATTACTGGGTTGAAAAACCAGAATTCGTTTTCATCAAATATGTTGCTTAAGCCGTCTAAGTCTTCTACTTCTGCTGTTACAAAGAACTCACCAACCATTGAGTCTGGAGTTTCTACTGTTAGAATACAGTCATAAACACCCATTGTGTCAGCGTCGCCAAGGACAATTCTTTCTTCTAGTATTCTAGCGTTAAATCTGCTTACGTTTTCGACATCTGTTGTAACATGATCTAAGTCACAGTTTGCTTCTATAGAATTTCCTATTCCTTGTGTCGGACCTACAGTTACAAAAACATCGCTGATCTTTTCAATGCCATTTTTGTCCATAACTAAAACTTCCCAAACTACTTGTTCACCTTCGAAAGCATAGTTATTTTCTCTTTCACCTAATCTTGTACCATCAGTACTATTTCTTCCTGGTTCAACGCCGTCATCTAAAACGATTCTTGAATCAGGGTCCATCCATATTAATGGTGCAAATTCTTCTGTTTCCATGTCAATACCTATTCCAACACCAACATCTACTGCTAATGCTGGAGTTAATCCAATTACTAGTAATAAAGTCATCAAAGTTGCAATTAGTTTTTGTTTCATTTATTTTTACCTCCATATTTTTTTGTTTTATTATTCTTATTTATTCTTATTTCAGTTTTATACTGAGAATATGATTGTGAGAAAAGACTAACTAAGTTAACTAAAAAGAAATCCAATTCCTTATTTTCAGATTCAAATATAGTTGCCACCTTGTGTAAATGTTCCAATTTTGTATTTCTGTGAGAGCTGATGATTATTTAAAGATTTTTTAGATTAAAGCTATATTTCTCAAAATTTGATATAGAAATTGAATTTAGGAATATAGTAGATACAACAAATATTAACAAAATAGTAGTTATAGTATATAGTAATAGAAAAATAATGATTATTGTTAATTATTTGAGAGTTAAATAAGAAATAAGTCAGTCAAGGAAGAAGAGAAGAATAGGCATAATCTAAAATTGAACCAGAAGAACTACCAATATATCCAAAATCAACAATCCTAATTAATTCTTCCCCTGAATAATCTCTTTTATAATATTTTTTCAATTTTTCCTTTAAGTCTTCTTTTGAAGAAGCATCAGAATCAAAGAATTCATTATCTGAAAGAGAATTTAATTTTCTTAATTCTACATTTAAGATTTTTATAATTCTCTGCTCTAAAAGAAATCTTCCATTTTCATGGATTCTACACAAAACTTTTTCACCAACATTATAGGCATTATCTTTTTTTTGTTCATGCAATTCTCTAAAAGTTCTTTTTAATTTACCTGAAATAATTAAATCTTTATATCCTGATTCAAACCATATTTGTTTCATTTTAGTCCTGCTTCTTTTTTAAGAAAATCAAAAGTTTCTTTCTTGACTTTCTTATTTAATTTTTTTTCAAATGCCAATTTGGCAGCTCTTTCGACACCATAATAAACCATTGGGATGCCGTCAATTGAATCATGCTTTGTTTTTCTACCTATTGCTGCAACAGAAGCTCTTTCACCATAATTAATATCTACAAACAATGTCTTTTCTGGGACTGCATTTGCAAAAGAATCTGTAACATAAGGATTTTCAGTAATTGCAGAAATAACAACATCAATATTTGTATTATCTTTAAGAAGATCAGTTCCTCCTGAAATTATTTCTCCTTTTGTAAGTTCATAAGATCTTAATTTTTCAGCTAATTTATGTGCTTTTTCTTCTGTTCTGTTTAAAATTATTAATTTTCCTTCACCAATTCTCTGGACAGCTTCCAAAGCAATTGAACTTGCTGCCCCTCCAGCACCAATCAATAAAATTGTTGAACCTTCAATTTCTCTCCAGTCTTTAACAGAATCCATACATGCATAGCCATCTACATTTTCTGCGTAAATATCTCCGTTAGGATCAAATAAAAATGGATTTACAACACAGCTTATTTTTGCACTTTCACTTATAGAAATTCCATTTCTTAGAGCAAAATCATAAGCAGTTGTCTTGAATGGATCTGTTACATGCAATAATAAAAATTGTGCTGCATTTTTTACAACTCCTTCTAAAAAATTAATAAAATTAGGCTGCTCTTTTGAAATTCTTTTGCCAGAATCAAATAATGATTCTATATCAAAACCATGAGCAATAGCTTTTATTCCTTCTTTTTGCAATAAAAGATTATGCAAGTGCACGCTTTTTGCATAATCAGATGGCTTTTCACCACCAACATTCCCTGCAAAAAGAAAGCTGTCAAAGAAATTTAAAGACTGAACTTTATATCTTGTTTCTTCAAAATTTCCCCCTCTTTTTGGATTAAATCCTTTATAAATAAAAGATTTAGTCTGGCCAGGAAAATAATTATATCTAAATGAACTTAAGTCATTTAATACAAGTTTTTGCAATGAACTGAGTGTATTCATAGGTTAAAAAAAAGATTATGGTTTTTTAAAATTTATGCTATAATTTAAATTTATGGAATTTAAATCTAGATTGGTTTTTCAGAATCTTTAATCTTTAATTGGGAAAATCTTGTCTTTAATTCATTAACTAAAGCATCTAAATTAGATTTTCTTGCTGTTACTCCTATTACAATATTTGTTTCAATTCCTTTTTGAGTGACTTTTGATTCTTCTTCTAAAATCAAGACTCCTGATATAATTCCATTATCAATAAAATAAGAATTTCCCCCTATATAGGTGCTATTATTATCCAAATACCCCTTAATTTTTTCTACAAATACAAGGGGCTGTTCTTCTGCAAAAAGTTCTTTTGTTAAATATTGCCCATTCATATCAAAAATTTCTTAATTTAGTTATATTTAAATTTTATTAAACGCGGGGTTTTGCACAAAAACTCCGAAAATTTTCCGAAAAATTCCTTGGCTGCTTTTAAGTTAAAATAAAATATTTTATGTAAATTTAATGTTTATTTCCTTTTTAATTCGAGAATATATTTATGAGCTTCTAATGCTGCTATTGAACCTTGTCCTGCTGAGATTACTGTCTGCTTATATGGAACTAAGGTTAAATCACCTGCTGCAAACAAGCCAGGAGTTTTTGTTTTGCATTTTAAATCTACAATAATTTCTCCTAATTCATTTTTATCTACCATGTCTTTTACTATTGTTGTGTCTGTGTCATAACCTATTTCTGTGAATACTCCTTCTAATGGTATTGTTTTTTCTTTATTTGTTTTTAAGTCTTTAATTTTTAATCCAGTAACAAAATTTTCACCTAGAATTTCCAATGGCATTGTGTTTAGAACTAGTTCAACATTTTTTTTCTTTTTCATTTCTTTAACTGTAATTTCATCTGCCTTAAAATCTTCTCTTCTATGAATTAGAAAAGTTTTTTTTGCTATTGAAGATAATTCTACTGCTCCTTCAACTGCTGAATTTCCACCACCAATTACTGCTACTACTTTTTTTGCAAATAATGGGGCATCGCAAATTGTACAAGTACTTAGACCACGACCAAGAAATTTGTCTTCTCCTGGAATATTTAGCTTTCTTCTTTTTCTTCCAAAAGCAAGAATAACTGTCTTTGATTCAAATTCCTTGTTACTTTCTAATTTTACAAGGAATTTATTTGATTTTTTTGAAACATTAATTACTAGGTCTTCTATAAATTCTGTACCAAATTTTTTTGCCTGTCTTTCAAAAGAGTCCATTAATTCAGAACCAGAACCTTTCTCATAACCAGGATAATTTTCAATATTCTTTGTCAATGCTGTTTCCCCACCAGGATGCGGGCCTTTAATTAATAAAGTTTTAAGAGATTTTCTGCAAGAATAAATTGCTGATGTTAATCCAGCTGCACCACCCCCAATAATAACAACATCATAAAATTCCATTAAAATTAAGGCAAAATTTAGTTTATTTAAAAGTTTCTTCTATGGATTCTGTAAAGTTAATTAATGGTTTATAAATAAAAGTTCATTTGAAAAAAATGAGATTAGCTTAAAACGACAAAATTTCACACTTTTGAGAGAAATCAGTAAAAATAACATTAATAATTTCAGCTGTTGTACTTCTTATTGTATTTGGCAGTTTATCTTTTGTAAAAGACATATTAGCTCCTTCAGACACTATTTCTGCAGTAGGGGAAGCTAGATTAAATGTTGAGCCTGATTTAACAACAGTTTATTTCTTTGTTGAGACAAGAGCTGAAAAAGCAGAGGAAGCAAAAAACCAGAACAATGAAATCTTTGAAAAAATAAAAACTTCTTTAATAGTTAATGGGATAGATAAAGACAAGATAAGAACAGAACAATTTAATGTAAATGAAGATGTTGAATGGAGAGATGGTGAAAGAATTTTCAAGGGATTTATAGCTTATCATTATGCAAAAGTTGGATTAGATAATATTTATCAAGCAAGCAAAGTAATTGATGCTGTCATAGACAATAATGGAAGAATCAATTACATTAACTTTGAATTATCTCAGGAAAAGCAAAGTGAATATAAATCTGAAGCATTAAAATTAGCTTCAAAAGATGCAACTAGAAAGGCAGAAGCAATTGCATCTGGATTAGACAGAAGATTGGGAAGACTAGTAAGTGTTGAAACAGATGAATTTTCATATAATCCCTGGCCAATTTATGCTGCAAGAGGAGTTTTTGAAGAAGCAGCTGTTGTAAAACAAGCTGTTACTGACATAGAACCAAGCAAGAAAGAAGTAAGTGCAAGAGTTGCAGTAAAATATAAGATCAAATAATCAGAAGCTTTCCAGGGCAGAAAGAATAGAATTAATTATTTTTATCAGTCTATTCAAGATATTTATGATTTCTCCTGATGTTCTGTATATTTCCCCTGTTTTTGAGAGGCTTGCTATATTTAAGCAGCATCTATTTATATCCAAAAGCATGTTCGCTGGATGATTTTTATTATTTTTTAGAGAGGGAAATTTTTTCTGAAACTCTAAAAAAAGCCTTTCTGAAGACAATCCAACTGCACCGAATTTGGCAGAGTAAAGCCTTATTTCTTTTTGCTTATTTTCAAGAGCTTTTTTATCCTCTATTGTGAGAACATCTGGTTCTGCCAATGGAAAAGACAAAGATATTTTTCTTAAATGTTCAGAATCAGTTTTAAGCCATGACAAGATTACTCTTATTTTCTGGTATTCCTCTGTTATTGTAGGGGTTGCTGACATAAAAAAGACAATATCTTTAAGATAAAAACCTTTTCTAAGCAGACATCATATATATTTTGAAATATATTATTCAATATCTACCGAAAGCTTTATATATTGGTTACAACTTGGGAATAACAACAATATATATTTTGGGGGGTTAATATGAATAAGATTTTAACTATATTATTAATGGTTTTATTAGTCTCAGTTAATTCTGTTTTAGCTGTTGGTGATTTAGATGTTACAAATGTTGTTAATCCAACACCTGGAAATCCTGGAACAAGTGTTGCAGGAAGTTTTAAAGTAAATAATATAGGAGCAAACACTGTAAGTGGAATTGTTTTTGTAAAAAATGATTTAATTTCTGCAGCAGATCCTACTCAAAAGATATTAAGCAGCCAGATTAGTTTTAATCCTGCTTCAATAGCAAGCTTGGCTGCAGGGCAAGACATTACAGTAACCTCAAGTGCAGCTATATTACAAGGCACAAAACCTGGATCTTATACAGGGGCTGTTGATGTAAGAGACGGAAGTAACCCTCCAGCACATTCTGATACTTTCCAGTTAACTGTTGTTGTAAACTCATTAGCACAGGTAAGTGTTGATACTTTTACAGATACTACTGCTTTAGAAATAAAGGAAGAGCAAGGAGAAACAGCAACTGGAACATTTGTCATAAGAAACACAGGCAATGTTGATTTAAGCAACTTAGGCTTAAGCCATAATATTACTTTAACAGACAATGATAATGATGCTATAACATTAACATTTACTGGACTGCCAGCTGTTTTGGCTGCAGGAAGTTCAGCAACAATAACTGCTAATGCAAATATTGATGAAGATGTAGATTTTGCAACTTATTCAGGCATAGTTACTGTAAAGGATTTAGTACAAAACGTACAAAAAACATTCAAACTAGATATAACAGTTGAACCAAGAATATGTGAAGAGGGTGTAAGAAGCGATGGTAATTCTGGCGGAGACAATTTAAGAGTAGAAATAAGAGAACCAGGAACATCTGACAGATTTTCACCTGGAGAAAAAATTAATGTTGAAGTAAGAGTAAGAAACAATGACAATGAAGACCAGGATGTAGTTGTTGAAGCTTTCTTATATGATTTGGATGACAATGATATTTTAGTTGAAATTGATCCTACTGACAGCATAGAAATCAACAAAGGAAATACAGAAGATTTTGAATTTACATTAGAAGTTCCATTTGATGTTGACATTGATCATGAAATTGTGTTATTTGTAAAAGCTTATGTAGATGATGAAGAGGATGAAAACTGCGGTGAAATAAGAAAAGACTTAAGCTTGAGAAGAGAAAGACACAGCGTAGTTGTTCAAAAAGTAACATTAACTCCAAGCTCATTAGCTTGCGGAGAGACATTTGATGCTACTGTAGAAATCCAGAATATAGGAACAAGTGATGAAGATGATGTGACTGTTAGATTATTTGATGATGAATTAAATATTGACCAAGTATCAAATCCAGTTGATTTGGACAAGTTTGATAATTCTGGAGATGAATCAACAATAAGATTCAGAGACATAAGAATCCCAACAAATGCTGAAAGAAAACAATATCAAGTTGAAGCTATCTTAACATTTGGAAGCGACACAAGAAGCGAATTTGGAACATTAACAGTAAATAGGTGTGAAGAAGATACACAGGCAAACGGAGAAACTGGGCAAGCAACTTTACAGACATTAGTTTCAAGCTTTAGTTTAAACAAAGGAGAGGCATTTACTGTGCCAGTAACTGTAACAAACGCAAACAAGGGACAAGTACAATTTACACTAGAGGTTCAGAATATAGAAGATTTTGCACAACTAACAACTCCAAAGATATTAACATTGAGTTCAGGACAAAGCGAAACAGTTTTCTTCAATTTAAGAACTAAACAAGATTTAATTGAAGGAAAATACACTGGGATTGTAGTACTAAAATCAGGAACTACAATAGTTGACACAAAATCATTTACAGTTGACGCACAATCAACAAGTTTCCTAGACAGACTAGGCTTAGGAACAGACGGATTGAGCGGAACTAAATTGTTCTGGATAATTGCTGACGTAATACTGGTAATTATAGCAATTTTCTTTTTAAAGCTAATATTTGGAAGCAAGAAGAAAAAGGTTGAATAAGGTTTATTAACCTTTAATTTTCTTTTTTTCTGAATATGACAATGCTTAAATTAAAAAAAGTTGAAAGATTTTCTAATAAGGAAAAGATTCTGGCTGAGCTTGAATTAAAATTATTTAATTCTATAAAAAAGAATGTAGGTCATGAGAATAATTTTGGAATTGCCTTTTCTGGCGGCGTGGATTCAAGCTTACTTGCTTTTATATGCAAAAAATTAAAATTAAATTTCAAAGCATACACAGTAAGCATTAATGAAAGCGAGGATTTAGAGTGGGCCAAGAAAGTTTCAAATAATTTAAAATTACAGCACTCTACAAGAATAATTGACTTTGACAGCTCTTATGAAATAATAAAAAAAGTCTGCAGATTATTAAAAACAAATAATCCTGTACAAGTAGGAATAGGATGCACATTGTTTAGTGTTTTGGAGCAGGCTAAAAATGACAATACAAATATTATCATGACAGGACTTGGAAGCGACAGCTTATTTTGCGGATTTAACAAACACAAAAAAGCACTTGAGAACAACAAAATAGAGGAAGAGTTTTTAGAGGGCATTGACAATGTTTATGATGTTGATGTAAAAAGGGATTTTTCTATTGCAAATCACTTTAAAGTTGATTTAGTTCTGCCTTATCTTGAAAAAGAATTTATGGAATTTAGCAAAAAAATAGATCCAAAATTAAAGATAAATAAATACCACAACAAAATAATTTTAAGGGAACTAGCTTTTAATTTGGGATTAAAAAGAGAGTTTGCATTCAGGAAGAAATTGGCAGCACAATATGGGAGCGGATTTGACAAGGCTATTGAGGTATTTGCAAAAGAGAATATGTTCAAGACAAAGACGGAATTTTTAAATAGTTTGCTTAAGAAATAGGGTTGGTGCATAATTAAAACTTTTTAGCGTAAATTTTCCTAAATTAGCGAGAAAATTAGACTTTTACTTAAATATTTAGGTTTTGCATAATGGTTCTGTATAATTATGGGAGCTCTATTTCGCACTAACTCCTAAGAAATAAATAGATTTAAATAATATTTTTCTTCAGATTTATTGTGAAAAAGAGGAATGCAAAGAATTTAGCAATAATAATTCTCTTAATTTTTGGGGCTGTTGATTTTTATTTTAGAGATTCAGAGTATTCTATAACTGGAAATATTGTAAAGAATTTTGATTCTGAAAACGGCATTAGAATAGCAAACTGGAATCTGCAGATTTTTGGAATTTCTAAAGCTTCTGATGAAGAATTAATGGAATTTTACAAAGAAAGAATAAATGATTATGACATTATATTTATACAGGAGATACGAGACGAGTCTGGAACTGCATTTGAGAAATTGTGCTCTTTATTAAAAGAATATGGATGCCTAATTTCCTCAAGAGCAGGAAGAACATCAAGCAAAGAACAATATGGCGTTATTTTTAATGATAGCATTAAAATAAATTATTTTAAAGACTATAATCCAGACAAACAAAACAGGTGGGAAAGACCGCCTATTGAGGTTAACTTTAATTTAAATGGATTTAATTTAACTGTTTTTAATATCCATGTAAAACCAGATGATGTGCAAAAAGAACTGGATTATTTGGATGACATTGCTTTGGATATTGGTAATGTAATTATTTTGGGTGATCTCAACGGCGATTGCAATTATTATGATAATGAAGCAGAAAAAGAATTTAATGAGTGGAACTGGATAATTAAAGATAATGAAGACACTACTTCTGGAGAAACTAATTGCGCTTATGACAGGATTATTTCAAATAATGAATTAAAACCAAGAATAATTAGATATGGAATTGAAAAAGAAATAAAAAAAGAACAATCAGACCATTACTTGGTGTGGGTTGAGTTAAGGTAAAGATAAAAATGGAAACAGAAAGAGAAATGACTGAAAGATGGGTAAAAGAAACAGAATATGCTATTAAAGGCTTTAGGAAATTTATTTACTTTCTTGCTTTAATTATTCTTATTTTTCTTTTTATAAGATATTTTCTTTTTAAAGATCTTTAAAACCAAAATTTTAAAAGGCATAATTTATCAATATTTAAAGTTGGGCCCGTAGCCTAGCCTGGATAGGGCGACTGATTAAAAATCCGCTAGAGCCTTCTAAGCTGTAGGTCGGGGGTTCAAATCCTCCCGGGCCCGTATACTTCTGAGGAGCGAGTAGCTGGTAGCCCGAAGCTTGTGTTTGAAGTTAAAAAATTTATTTCTCTTTTTTTATTAAACCTTTTTTAAGAAGATAATTTTCTAAAGTTTTGTTTGCTTTCTCGCCAAATGTTCTCCATTGTAATGGATAGTTATTATAAAACATTAAAGCATCATTATTATCCCTGCTCAACCCACACATTTCCATAACTCTTCTTATCCTTGTAGTCAAGCCTTTATCACCCAATGCTGTAAGAAACTCCCAATCAATCTTATTTTCGGACATTGGTTGTTTTGGTTTTAATTTTTCTGTTTCTTCATCAAATAATTTTTTTAATCTATCATCAAAGTAAAAGTGTATTTCGCTAATTGATAATTCTCTATTTGGATGTTCACTTAATAAATAACTTTTATATTCTGATATAATTTTCTCCAAATCTAATCTTATTTTTTCCAGATATTCGTCTAAATTCATAAAAAATAATCTCTTTAGAGTAGTATATAAAACCTGTTGTTTTATTTACTAATAACTATAAAGCATAGAGTTTATAAGTAAGAATGGTATTACTAATCTTACAATGGAAATTGAAATAAGTAAAATAACCTCAAAGGGACAAGTTGTAATACCTCAAGAAATAAGAGAAAGAAAGGGTATTAAAGAAGGAGAGCGTTTCTTGGTTTTTGATAGTGATGATTCTATTATATTTAAAAGAGTTAAAAACTTAGAAGCTAAAAAAAACTTAACTGAATTTGAAAATACTTTTAAGAGTATGTGGAAAACCTCTAAAGAAAGAAACATTTCTAAAAAAGATGTAGAAAAAGAAATAGAAGAAGTTAGAAAATCAAAGGCATAAATTATGTTCAATGTAACTTTAGATACAAATATTTTAGTATCAGCTTTTATTTCTAAAGGAAAGGAATATAGAATCTTAAGGCTTGTAAAGTTAGGAAAAATCAAATTATCTTTATCATTAGAAATCTTAAAAGAATTTAAAGAAGTTATAAGCAGACCTAAATTTGGATTTTCTCAAGAACAAATAAATAAAGCCACAAAAGAATTATTATCAATTTCTGAAATACTAATAACTTCATCAAAATTAGAAATTGTAAAAGAAGACCCAGATGATAATAAAATTTTAGAATGTGCTTTAGATGGAAAATCTGATTTTATAATAAGCGGAGATAGACATTTGTTAGATTTAAAAGAATATAAAAACATCAAAATATTAATTTCAAGAGAATTCTTAATCAAATATTCGGAGGCAAAAAATGTCAAAATATAAAATACTACAAACTAAGGATAAATTGCTACTGGCTAAATGCAACAAGATACAAGCTAATAATGGGGTTCAAATCCTCCCGGGCCCGATTACTTTAAAGGAGCGAGTAGCTCAATAGACTGATAGAACTTTTCAAATCTTTAATCTGAATCTAATGGGTCAATTTCAAAGCCAACTAATTTATTCCATTTCGGACTTTTTTCTTT
>JAGWAC010000008.1 GCA_018302125.1 Candidatus Woesearchaeota archaeon
CATTGTCATCTTTTGTCTTTAGGTAATTCACTCTAGCAAATACAGCATCTGAAGCTATAACATTATACAAATTTGTTGATATATTTACACCTTCATTAATTCCACCAATCTCTTGAGATACTGACAAATTAGTTACAGATAAGTTACCTAAGTAAACTATGTTTGGATTTGCATTTTCATCTTTATAAAATAATGCAAAACCTCCTCCTGCATCAACATCTTCTGTTTGCAACCATAATTCATTTGTTTTAATGTCATTATCATTCTTAGTGCCATTTGATATAAAGCTTTTTATTCCGTTTGGAACAATAAATCTATCTGTTCCAGGTGCAGAAATATGTATTGTTCTTGCACTTGTACTTGCCTTGTCATATTTTGACTTTGCTGTGTCAGTGCTACTTGAATATTCTAAAGTCACAGTTAAATAATCTGTGTCAGGCACTGTTAAGCTGTCTAAACATACTTGTGCATAGTTATTAGGTAATGAATAACATTCTCCAATACCTGCTGGATTGTCTGTGTCATCATCTTTTGTATAATCATTCTGAATTCCAATAAATGGACCTGTAGGATCAGTACTTCCGCTAGATACAGTTGTAGTCTGTTTTAAACCCAAGTTTCCTAACTTCCATGTCCAGTCAGGATTATTCTTGTTTTCTCCTACATAAGCATCTCCATCTGCAAAAGTATCTTGTGCATTCTTGCCAATAATTAATGCTGCACTTCTTTCAGATTTTGAAGTTGCATAGAAAGTGTCATCATTTTTAACTTCAATATTATTTACTGTTTTACTTGCATCTGCATCTACTGTGTCTACTTTACCATCAACATCTATTAAAACAGCTCCACTGCTTCCTACATTTTGTAGAGTTACCTTTTTACCTTCAACAGTAACAGAATCTCCTACTTTCATAAAGTATTCTGTACCGACTGTTGCTGTAAACTTGCTTTGTGAACTGTCTACAGTTGTAATCTTTAAGGTCTTTCCCAAAAATTTAACTTCCAATGGATCTGCATTTGTTGCTTTAGATACATTTAATGCATCATCAAAAACATAGTAATATTTCATAGCTCCCTTTGTAGTTTCTAAAAATACATTGCTTTCATAGTCATCATCAGCACTTGTTAAACTTGTCTCTATTGATGGAGATGTCTTTGTAAATATAAGTTCATCGTGTGCTTCAATATCTTCATCTTGGAAATTAATTGTTCCATCAAAAAAACTTGTAATATCAGATTTTTCTAATGAGAAATCCAAAGCTACTGTTGTTGAGTTAGCTATACCAAGACCAATGGGAACATCTTCTGTAACTCCACCACTTACAGTAACTGTACCTGAAGTACTTACTGCTTGTTTGGATAAGAACTGCAATTTCGCAGCTACATCACTAACACCTAAAGTATCAGATACATCTGCTTTGCTTCCTACAACTAAAGCTGTATCATCATTATAAACTCCCTCGCCAGAAACAAACGGCTCTGGAAGATTAGCCAAATCTAAACTTGCTGCTTGTGCTACCGCACCTGTAACTGTTGCTCCTAACATAGCAACACCAACACCTAAAGCGGCCACTCTTCTAATGGCTTGTTTTAGTCTTTGCATTTAAACACCTCCGTGTAACACTCTCCTGGTAATCAGGAATATTTTTTATTTATTTTTTTAATTAGTTTTTTATAATCTTCTCTCAGATTATTTAACTATAGAAAAATAAAAGAAATTCTTCATTTATAAACATTTATACACTCGAGAAGATAGTTTTACCTAAATTTTGTATTTTATTCAACATATAAACCTTATAACCTTTAATCTTAATTTCAAATATTTTAAAATTGTAAAACTTATGTTACCTCTTAAAGATAGTATTAACAGATCCTTAAATTTGCTATAAATAAGATTCCTTCTTCCTTAAATCTATATGTGGTGCTTTCTATGCCTTTATCACAATTACCTTCAGAAAAAAATTCTAATTCTTCTGTTCTTAATTTTATGAAATAATCTCTGTTAATTAAGATTGTTGAAAATACATTATTTAATTCTTTTTTAAGATTTAAACACCCAAGTCCATTATTTACATTTCTTCTTTTCTCAATATAGCAGTCATTAATTAATTCCCTTATATTTACATTTCCCTGCTGCTTAATTAAAGCATTCAGCAGATTATTGGCAACTAAGCTTTTCCTCAAGTCAGATTTATTGTCAGTGGTTTTAAAATTAAAATTCAAGGCAATAACTAAAATAACAACAAGAATAACAACCAATATAGCCAGCCCTATTATTTCAACTTGTCCTTTTTTGTTTTTTGTTTCCATTAAGTGCTTTTCTAACCAGTTCTGAGCGAACTTTTTCTAAAAGTTTGGTTCTTATATTTGTACCCTTAATATTCCTATCCTGTATTCATTTCCGTAATTTAATGAAACAGGCAAGCTAACGCTTAAAACTCCCTTTTTATTTTGTAAATTATCATAAGCTATAATAAATCCGCAATTATTTGGAAAAGTGCTTTGTTGATATTTCTCCAAAGTGCATTCTGTTTTTTGCATATTTTCATTTAATTCAGGATAAATACTTTCTACAATTATTTTTCTTTTTCCAAACCTTTCAGCATAATATCCTTTGTTTTCTTTAACCAGCTCCTTAAAAGCAAATAACTTTGCAATATCTACACAATCCTCATCCTCGCACTTTATTTCCGGAGATTGTCCCAATATATATACTAATATTAAATTCTCAAAATCAGTCTTTTCACTGCCAATGCCTCCCAGATTTCTGTAAAAAAACAAATAATAAACAAAAATTCCGGCAATAATCAAAAAAACAACAACTAATAAAACCAATAAAGTCTCTGTTAATTCAGCCTGCCCTTTCTTATCTGGTTTTTTTCCCAGAAGTTGATAAGAACCTAGGTTCTTATTTTTAGTAAATCTTTTTTCTAAAAAGGTTTTAGAAGACACTTGTACACCCGCTCCTCTTTATATTGTCATTTTGCTCTTTCATTACTTCTTTATATTTCAGTGGCTCTCTTTTAAATAAATCCAGGGTTTTTTCCATTTCATTATATAAAAAATTGCATTTTGAATTTAATTTTAATAAACCAGCTTTCTTTTTATACAAATTAGAAATTATTTCTAATCTTTCTAAAGCCTTTTTCTTTAAGCAGCTATATTCTTCATAACTGGAAAACATAGCTCCATAAATCATTTCTTCCCCATAAAACTCCTCTTTTTTATTTTCAGGGTAAAAAGTTATCATATTTCTTGAATTATCTATAACTAATACTTTATTCTCCCTGAATCTTGCCTGCAGATTAGAATTTCCAAAATCAATTATAATATCATTTTTTTTAATTTCTTGATTTAAAGAATTTGATTTTGGAAATTTATCAGGTATATTAAAGAAAAAATTTTCATTTCCAATAATATAAAATTTATTGTTTAAGTTAGTAGCATAATATAAATTATCAATTTTAAAAGGAAAGATCCATGCATTTGTCCATAAATTAAACTTCTCTCTAAAATTGCCGTCAGCATAAATCAGGTGCAATGTATCTTTTCTAGCCCCCTTAAATAATACTTCTCCGCATTTAAATTCTATATCAACTCCTTTTGGAAGTTCAACAACTTTATTCAAAGAAATTCCTATTGAAAAAGAGTCTATTTCATTGTTTAAAGTAGAAACAACTTCATTTATGCCCAATTTATTAAATAAGCCTATTTGTTTCCATGCAAAAAATAAGAAAAACATTAGCAGTACACTTCCAGCAATAATAACAAATATCCAATTAAAGGTAATTTCAATCCCTTTTTTATCCATAATATTAAATAAAAGAAAATAATATAAATACCTTTGCAAAATAAGAAAAAATGTTTAATTTGAAAAAATATAAATTTAGGAGGGTTTATATTTTAGTCATGTTAATTATTTTAATCTTATTAATTTTTCTATATAAAAATAAAAGTCCACAAGAAGATAAAAATGAAGAAGAGCTTGTTTTTTTCTCTGTAAATGCTTTTACTGCTGTTAATGAATATGCTGAACAAAATAAGCCAATTTATGATGTTTCTGATATAAAATCTAAAAGACAAAAAGAAAAATTTGATAAAAATTTTGGAAAAGAGCTCTTAAAATTATTAAATTCTCCATTATTGCCAGTTTCTGTGAATGAAATGGTTATCTGGCGTAGTGATCCAATAGATAAAGAAACTTATATAGAAAATAAACTAACTATTTTAACATCTAATTCATCTGCTGCTTTTGCTTATTTATTAGTCCCAAAAAATATTTCATTTCCAGCTCCTTTAGTTTTAGCCATGCATGCCCATGGAAATACAAAATATGGCGCTGCAGAAACAATAGGAAATAAAGGGAATCCGGAACTTTTTTATGGGAAAGAACTGGCAGAAAGAGGTTATGTTGTTTTTGCTATGGATGCCTCTTCTTTTGGAGAAAGACTGGATTTCTCGCAAGATTCCGTTGAAGTGCAGGAAAAGAAGTATGCTCAAGACTTGTTTGAGTTAGGATATTCTCCATTAGGAATAACTATTCAGGAAGATATTAGAATCTTAGATTTTTTGACTTCTTTCTCATCTATAGACAAAGACAATATTGGTTGTATTGGGCATTCTTTTGGCGGAGTAAGATGCATGTACTTATCTGCTTTAGATGAAAGAATTAAAGTAACTGTTCTTTCAAATTCGGAGGCACCCAGACATGGTTATCCATAGTTCCGGATATAGCAAAATACACAGGCGGAAATGGTATGCTGGCATTAATTTCACCAAGGCCCTTAATGGTTTTATATAGTGAAAATGATCCAATTTTTCCAGCTGAGTATTTAAAACTATTAATACCACCTATAAAAAATATATACAAAATGCTTGAACAAGAAAAAAACCTCGCAATTATTGAAATTCCAAATAAAATACATGAATTTCCTAAAGAGTACAGAGAGCAGGCTTATGAATTTTTAGACAAGCACTTGAAAAATAATTAACTTATTTGAATATATTCTCCCTTATTTTCTAAATTTAATTTTATAGTTCCTGTATTCAAAATACAAACAGGATTTTCAGCAGGTTTCAGATTTTTAACACTAAATAATCCCTTTGTACAGTAATTTAAAGGCAGAAAAATCACATTATAATCCAGGTTATTTACAGCCTCAAATAATCCCTTGTCAATTTTGTCAAACTCTGCCTTATTTATGTAGTTTTCTTTTGTATAAAAACAAACATGCTTAATATTCCTTGGCAGTTTTAAACTAATATCAGTACTGCTCCCGATATCAAAATTATAATACCTTTCAACCTCATTTTTTAAGTCATTTACAAACAATCCTAATTGTCCGCAATTGCTTGTTTTCATTAAATTATTAATAAGATAAAATCCAAAAATAAATATCAAAGCACCAACTACAACTGTAAATATAAAAATAAACGGCTTCTCTAATAATTGTCCTTTCTTATTCATTTTCAGTTTTAATTAATTTAAGTTCTTTAATATTTTCAAAATGTTTATTATTGAAAGTCATTAATTCGCAATTATTAACTATACAAATTGCAGCTATAAAAATATCTCTAAATTCAATTAACTTGCCTTTTTTCTTTAATTCCTTAAAAACCTCACTAGCTTTTCTTGAAGATGTCTCGTCAAAATAAAGAAGATTAACATTGTTTCTAAAAATCTCTATTTGTTCTAAATTAGTTTCTCTTAATAAAAGTTCAAATAAAGTTATAATAGTAATAAAAACATCTAAATTTATTATTTTCTCTATTAACTTCCCAGCTCTTTCTTCTTTATTTAAAATACTAATAACAATATCAGTATCTAAGCATATCTTTTGCTCCAAGTTTTCCATCCAATCTTAAGATCTTTATCTATTTCTTCCCACTCCTTATCCTTCTTAAGTATGCCAAAACAATTTAATAAATCAGAACCTTTCTTTATTTTTTGTGTTCTATCTAAAAGATCCTTTATAACTTCTGTAAAACTATTTTCCTTTTTAATTTTCTTTAATTCCTTGTAAAGCTCATTTGAAATCATAATTGTTTTTGCCATAAGTATGAATATGATATACATATATATAAATATTTCTATTAAGAATTTGGACTCTTGTTTTTGATTAAACTTTTATTAAAAGTTTGTTTTGCTTAAGCTTTTTGGGAAAAAGCTTATTATGGATAAACAGTTATGCTTTCCTCATTATTAAATGCGTCCTTGCACAAAACAAAGTAAGACCTTACAGGTAAAACAGCCTCATGTTTCTTTGAATTAGCATCTGTCATAGGAATTCCCTCTCCAAAATTAAACTGCTTATTATCATAATAACAAGTTGAATCCTCATTAGTTCCTATAATTAAAATATTATTTCTAGTGTCTTTGTAAACATTGCTTATTACATTTTGGCTTACATCAGCAGCCACTTCAAAGCTTGCAGAATCTTTTGCAGTATTTCCAGCAACATCAACACAAGTCACATAAAAAGTGTATCTCCCTTTTCTTAAATTTCTTAATTGTTGTTCATGAGTGCTTGAATTTGTTTTTGCAAATTGTGGTATGCTTGAAAGTTCAGCATTTCTTTCATTAGAATAACCGCAAAAACTTACCCCATTTTCTGCTCCTAATGCTGTCTTTACAATAATTTTTGGATTTGTTCTGAATACCTTGTCTTTGGGCTCTATGCTTGTTATTCCTAATTTTTCTGTTCTTATTAAACTAAATTGATAACTTTCTTTATTTACATTTCTTCCTTCTGTTTTTTGCGGCTGGTCTTTGCATCTAAAGTAGAAATTATTCTTTCCTTTTTTAATGTCATTCAATAATCCAGAACATCTGTATAATCCTTGTCTTAAAGGGCTTTGATCTAATCCAGATCTTGCACAAATAAAGCTGTTTTTCATTGAATCATAATCTATGTCGTTTCTGTCCCATCTGCACTCGCTTGGCTCATTTACAAATACATCTAATCCAGCATCCAAAATATTGTCTGCAACAAAGCCATTATTCTTTATTGAAGTTAACTCAATCTTGGGAGCAGTTAAGTCAGGCCCTTTGTTAATTTCAAATTTAATATAATAATCTTTGTTGTTTGCATTCTCATTTGCATCTATGCACCTTATATACAAAGAATATCTTCCGCCATTTGTTAATCTGATTGCTTCTTCCTCAACTAATTCACTTGGCAGAGAAAATAACATTTCATGTTCTGTCCTGAATAAATTATCTCCAAAATTAAATTTCATGTTTTCATATTTTATACTTACATTAGTATCAAACTTGCATTTGCTAGGTTCATCTGTTGCTATTTTTAATTCAACAGGTGTAAATGGTTTTATTAAAGTCTTGATTGTAAATCCTTGATTCTTTACTTCTTCTATTACTAAATTTTTGGGCTTGACAGCACTTATTTTCGGACTTGACACATCAATTGGAGTTTGAGCAACACATTTTTCTTCATCTGTTCCTTCATTTATTAATCTGCATAATTTTCCTAAGCTTCTGCATCTGTATTCACTGCAGTCTTTTCCCTTTTCATTGCATTTCTCGCATTCATCTCCTCCTTTAGGAGGTTCCCATGCATTGCATGAAACTGAAAAAGTTTCTTTCTTGTCTTCCTTCCCTGCAAGGTCTATTACTTGATAAATCAAATAAATCCAGGAAATTACATTAATTATTTCCAAAGCAGCTATCAAAACAGTATTTCCTCCTGAAAAACTAGCTTCTGTTGCTGCAGTTACTTGTGCTTCTGTTGCCTTTTTTATTACTGTCCCTTTATCATTAAGAAAAACCCAATTTGTTCCTTCTTCACTTGTTTGAAAAATCATCTTAACAGCATTATCTGGTTTTTCAAGTATAGCATTCCAAGCTGCCAAATCAGAAGATGTAATCCCTTGTCTAAAAGCTTCAAGATAAGTTTGTTCTATAGTTGCTTCTCCAAATTGTAAAAAAGTTTTAGGACCTAAAACTAAACCAGATCCAAAAGCACTTACAAAAGTTCCAGATACAGCACCAGGAATAAGAGCGCTAACAGTTCCTGCTGCAAGTCCAGTCCCAAAAATCACAAGAACAGCAGGCCAGCTTCTTTCCCAAAAACCACCTAAATTAGTTGAATCATCTCTTCTTGTATTTTGTCTTGATAATGTGTTCCAGTTTTCAAAATCTTTTTGAGTTAATACAAATTCAGTATCTTCACTAAATCCACCAGAAGTAAATCTTCCTTTAATATTATATTTTGCACCGCAGTCTCCTCTTGCAGAACATTGAGCAGCAGCAGCCTTAACCCAGTCTTTTTCCAGACAATGACAATTTTTTACACATTCCCATTCATTTCCAGTTGAGCTTAATCCTTCAACACCAATTCCAAATCTTCCAGCTCCGCCCCTTACAAATTTAACTTCACAAGTTACAGAAGCTTCATTGCAAACAGAATTTGCTCCTGTTTGTGTTCCATCTTTGCTTCCTCCTCCAGAACTTCCTCCTTCCCAAAATAACAATCCAGGAGGAACCAAAGGAACACACATTCCACCAAAATCACTTACTCCTCCAGCCATAAAAAAACAATCCTTATTTCCAATATCATTGCAGCATTGTTGCCTGCAGCAAGCTACCCTTGCTAGTCCAGATAAATCATTGCACTCTCCACCGCAACTTCCGCCAATTTCATTACAACTTTGGCATTCTTTATACCTATTTGCTCTGCAAGCACTTTCTAAAAATCCCTCTCCAATATTAAACACTTGTCCTAAATTTAATTTTAAAGAATCAGAAGTTCCCTGTGCACATAACTCTTCTCTATAATCTTTGCAAGGTTCAATTACTTCTTCCCCATTCAAGCATAAAGCCCTGTAATGTCTTGATCCAACTACATCTTGTCCAAAGCCAACTCTTGCATCATATAAGCACCATGATTCACCTGTTTCTTTTTTACCGCCAGAATCAGGGCTTGCAATATTCTCAGTAATTGTTTTGCAGCTTAAATCATTGCAACTAAATTCACCAAAAGCCATATCAACATTGTCAGGAGCTTTTCCGCATAAAGTTCCCTGACTATAATCACACATTCCGCAATTAGGATCATTAGGCCCCTTTAAATTACAAGAACTTCCTTTCAAGATAAATCCCTTATTGTAAGATCTGTCTTTGTTTGCATCAAAAACATTTTCAGGATTTCCACAAGAATCAAGCCAGAAAACTTTTTCTTCAAAACACCCTGTCTTTTGTTGTCTTGCACAATTAGTTCCTAATAAAGAATTACTGCACAAAACATTGGGATGAAATCCTGTTTTCAAATTTGTATTTTGAGTATTATCAGCTACTGAAGAGCTTTCTTGATTGCAGTTAGCTCTTGTTGTAAAAGTACAGCTTCCATCTAAAGAAACGCAAGCCCCTTTCTCATCGCTTCTGCACTTGTCTACGCAAGCAGCTTCATTCTCAATATTCTTGTCAAAAATCATGTTCAAATCAGGAAATTGTGAAACAATAGATTTGCATTTATTTTGTGTTACAAAACTACATTCATTGCTTAATTGGCAGCATCCTTTCTGGCATTGTGAAATTTGTTCTATAGGTTCACTTCTTTATCATAAATGCAGGTGCCGACAGAACAATAATTTGTATTTTCACAAGTTGTTAAAGAACTTCTTGAATTTCTATCGCATTCATTTTTATCTGTATAAACACAAAAATCTCCTGATTTAGTTTTTTCACAGCAAGCTTGTTGTGTACTTAAACTTCTACTAGGACTTCTTTGTGCTTCAACATCAATAGTAGACAAGCCAAAATAAAAAACAGAACAAATTATCAAAAAAGCCATAAATATTGCTTTCTGCTTAACACCATCAATTTTTTTTAACATTCTCTTCTTAGTTAAGTTTTTTATGCAAAATTATTTTGCTTCAACTAAATTACATTGTCACAAACTAGGACATTTTTTCATTTTTAACTTTCTTACTTCTCTAATTCTATAACTATTTTATTTCCTATTTTAGTTATTCCTATCTCTGTATTTTCATCTAATTTAAGTTGTTTTTCTAAATCACTCGGAATTCTAAAAACTAAACCACCACCGCTTCTTGAAAGGTGTCTATAAAGCTTCATTGGTTCTGGCCAGACTCCCAGTTTCTTTGATGTTTCTATTGCCTTGTGAGTTTCTTCTTCATAAGGAAATTCTTCATTACAGTAGCTGCATCTTTCTCCTTTAAGTATAAATACATAATTCTCAACTTCAAAGATTATGTCTTCTACTTTTATGAGATTACCTTTTTCACAAATCAAACATTTTCTCATTTTCCTTCAGCTCTTGTTATAACGAAAATATCCTTATACTCTTCATCCTTTATGTATATCAATTTTATAGTTTTCCCTTTCATCTTTGTATAAGATTCAAATTTATATTTTCCAACCTTGTCAATTTTATAAGCCTCTATCCTGTATAAAAAACTGGAACACAAACTCTTTCTCTTTTCTAGGCACATCTTTTATCTTCAAAATAAATAATTCATCAGGATAAGGTTGTAATTTCTGTACAACATATAGCTTTCCAGTTAATTTTGTCTTTAAAACTGAGTATG
The DNA here is from genome assembly GCA_018302125.1 of Candidatus Woesearchaeota archaeon. Lineage (GTDB taxonomy): Archaea > Nanobdellota > Nanobdellia > SCGC-AAA011-G17 > JACPIM01 > JAGWAC01. The sequence continues at coordinate 10,567 of JAGWAC010000008.1, forward strand.
TCAAAGTATCAATATCTCCATAAACAGCCTCGCTATCAACAATATCCTTAGCACTATTATATAATCTTCCTAATGGATACTCTAATTCAGCTGAAAAACTATTTCTCTGTGTCTCTGTATCTCCCTTGCTTATTTTTATAGGCAAGTTGGCATTTAAAATTACAGTATCTTCACCTATGTCAACATTTAATTTCAAAGTTCCCCTCTCAGCATTTAATCCAATTTTGTCAAATTGATCAATGTCTAAACAGGAATTTACCTCATCTAGCATTCCCCTTTCTAAGCTAGTTTTAATGTCAAATAATCTTAAACCCCTGTTGCTGCATTCTGGTTTTCCTTCAATATTATAACAAAGATAATTGATTCCAACACCTTGGTTCTGCCTAAAAGTCCCAGGATTAGTTGTTAAATATCCGCCTTGCTTTCCAATTAAAACAATATATTTTTCTCCAACTTCTTTTAAACAATCATCAATATGCCCCTGAATCTGTGGAAATTCCTTTTCCAAATCCTCAATATTAGCTCCACCAATATAAATCTGGTTTCTAATTACTAAGAACAAAACAACTAAAGCAGCAATTATAACTCCAACTATTGCAAAAACAGTAACTTGTCCTCTTTTTTTCATCTCTTATTCTTCCTCTTTTTTAAAATATATAAATATTCTCATCTGATTTTCCTGTCTATAGTATCCTATAAGAAACTAATCTAATAGCCATTTCCATAAAGGAATAAATCTAATTTTTAATTTTTTATCAATATTTTCCTCATTTTCATAATCATCTGTTATAATTAAAAGATTATCACATTTCAACTCTTTGCTTCCTTTAACCAATGCTTTAATTTCTCTGTTTTTGGTTTTCTGATTCTTAATATTAAAACATACTTGTACAAGCTGTTTAATTTTTATCCCTTCTTTAATTACAAAATCAATTTCTTCCTGCTTCTCATTTTTCCAATAATAAATATTTATTTGATTATTTAATTCTCTTCTTTTTAATTCAACTGCAACTAAATTCTCATAAAGTTTTCCTATATCAGGGCTTAATTTAAAAGCTTTGCTTTGTATAAATCCATTATCTAAACAATAAATTTTTTTATTAAATCTTAATTGTTCCTTTAATTTATACGAAAACCTGTTCACATTAAAAAAAATAAAAGATTCTTCTAAATAATTAATATATTTTTTAACAGTGTGCGAACTTTTTATTTTTATATTTTTTGTCAGAGATAAATAAGAATATTCCTTAGTAATATTTGATAAAAGAAATAAAGCCAAATCATCAATCTCATTAGTTGCTCTTATGCTATATCTTTTTATTATATCCTTATATATTATTGAATTAAATAAAGTTCGTAAATATTCAACATAATCTAAATTTTTTATATAAGGTTCCGGATATCCCCCAACTATTAAAAAGTTTGTTAATTTTTCTTTTATTTCTAAAGTTGTAAGCTCTTTATTATCTAATTTTATATATTCTTTAAAAGAAAAAGGAAAAATATAAATTTGAAAATGTCTTCCTGTTAAATGTGTAGCTAACTCTTTGCTTAAAAGTTTAGAATTGCTTCCAGTAATAATTAAATTATAACCTTGCCTTTGTAATCTATTAACAAAAAGTTCCCAGTTTTCTAAATTTTGAATTTCATCAAAAAGAAGAATTTTTGGATTATTATAAACTAAATTTATTGCACTAATCAATTCATCATAATTATTTAAATTAATTAATTTCTCATCATCAAAATTTATATAACCGAAATTACTATTTCTCAAATAATGAATAGAAAAAAAAGATTTTCCTGCCCTTCTAGGCCCCATTATAATCTTTATTAAATCACTTTCCAAGCCTTTAATTTTAGATTCTCTTGAGATATATTTCTCATTAAATCTTTTCTCTAGTTCTCGTTTTTGTAATATTAAAATATCTTTTAATTCTTGTAGCATATAAATATATATAAATAACTAGTTTATAAAGGTTTGTATTATAATACAAATAATTTACTATTTTTTTGCATTATGATGCAATTTTTCTTTAATTATGCTTTTTTCAAAAAAAATCATACATTTATTTCAACGCCTTTTATTTCATTTCCCTGATCATCCCTGCATTTAACATAGTATTGATTAAATTCCAATGGTGCTGTATGAACTGTTGTATCCTCCCCCATCTTATTTCCAGTTCCAAATACAAAATCCTTATCTTTATATTCGCAGTTTGCTGCAACATTTAAAACTACATATAATGTTGAAGAATCTTTATAAGTGTAAACTATTTCATTGCCTTTTTTATCTAATATTATCTTAAAATTAGTGTTTTCTTTAGCCTCATTTCCACTACTGTCTCTGCATTTAACATAATAATTATAAGTTCCTCTTCTCAAATCAGTTTGTGATTGCAAGTGGTTATTAGAATCTGTAACCTTAAATTCAGTCATTTGTTCATAAGCTAAATCTTCCAAACTATATCTGCAAATGCTTTTTCCATTTTCACTTCCGCCAATAGTATTTACATTTAAAGTTATATCATTAACATAAATTAAATCATTTTTCTTAGGCTCTATTTTATTAATAACTAAAGGATTGCTTCTAACTAAAGTAAAAGGAGAAGATTGGGTATTGTTGTTTCCTTTAATATCACTGCATCTAATATAGAAATTATTGTTTCCTATCTTTAATTTATCAATAGCTAAATTACAATTGTAATGCATAGGTATTGAACTTGGCTCATCAGTGCATATTCCTTGGTTAGTCATCTTGTCATAACTATTGTCTCTTACATCAAATCTGCAATAGCCAGGTTCAGTAATTTCAACACCTAATAATACCTTATCTATATTATTGGCTATATTAGCATTATTTTTTAAAGTTGTGCTTAAAATTTTTGGAGCAGTTCTGTCTTGTCCAGGCTTAGTTTTAAATCTTATTTCATAATCAGCATCATTAGTATTGTCTTTGTTGTCTGTACATCTTACATAATACTTAAATTCCTTATTCCCAACTAAACTTAAACTTAAATTATGTTCTTTCTTGAAAGAAGAATCACTTAAGTCATATCCCATATCTTCATATTTGATTCCTACTTTTAGATCATATTTGCATAAAGCAAACTCATCTGTTATCACACCAACAGTAAATTGTTTGTAAGGTTCAATATCTTCAACAATTTTATAGCCCAATCTTACTTTTTTAACAGTAAGTTTTTGTTTCCCAAAATCAATAGGTTCTAACTTAGGAGCCTTAATATCATTTGGATTTCCATCAACACATTTTACACTAGTAGTACCTTCATTAATTAATTCGCAGCCTGCTCCTAAACCTCTGCATCTATATTCTGTGCATTCTTTAAAAGGATCATCAGTGCATTTCTCGCAATTAGCTCCACCCAAAGGAGCTTTCCAAGGCTTGCATTCTATATTAATTGTTTTTTCCCTTACACTTCCACCACCTAGAATAATAGATGAAACAGCAGCAGCAATAAGAGCAATAGCAGCCAATATCCACCCAGCTACAGGAACAGCTGCAAACACTCCAGCAGCTGCTATAAGAGAGCCTTCAAGAGCAGCAGAAGCACCAATTGTAGCAACAGAAGTTAGAAGAATATACGAACCAGCTAAAATTGGTAGCCCATTAAAAACAGTAAGAGTGACTGTAGAATAAAACAAAGCTTCACTAGCAGTTTCAGAAGCCTCAAAAACTTTGCTCGCATCCTCAGAAAAAGAAATTATTTTTTCTGTTTCAGAATTTAAAAATTCCATTCCTCCAAAAATTCCTTTCTTATTTAAATCATCTAAATAACTCTGGCTAAGCTCTGTAGGTCTATCACCTAGACTAGAACCAGTCCAGAAAATACTTAATCCTGCACTTCCTTTTTCTTCAGCAATATTATAACTAAAACCACAATCTCCAAAACTTCTGCAATAAGTATTTGCTTGATCTATAAATTCTTGAGATTCACACTCACAATTTCCTTCACAATCCCAATCTGATAGCTCGTTTTCCTTTACATAAACAACAGTGCATCTTGTTGTTCCTTTATTGCATTGTTCTTTATTTTCTTCATTATCTTCCCAAAATTCAAAACCTTTTGCAACAGTTGATATGTTGCTATTTACAGGAGAGTTATAAATATTGTTTCTCACAGGATTAGCTCTTGAAAAACCATCTTTATCAACAGCCTGCAAGCATATCTCTTCTCTAAAATCTCTGCCACTTTCAGAAATTTCCTCTCCATTTTCACATTTAAATCTATAATGAATGCTCCCAGGTTTATCTCTAAAATTTCCAGTTTGCCCCTCATAAACACACCAGCTTTCTCCATGTTCTCTGGGCCCACCAGTATAATCTAACCCATCATACTTTTTTGTAGTGGGACAATTTATATCCTTGCAAAAAGCATTTTTATTATCTTCAACACACAATTTGCTTTCATCATAATTGCATTGCTCTATTAATTCACCAGTACTTCCGCAAGAATCAAACCAATAAAGATCTCCATCTTTACAACCCTTATGATCTCTATCTTTACATAGATTTATACAATCACCTACTTGACTGCACGATTTTCTAAAATTAAATTCTCCACCGCAATCAGATTTTTTTCCATAATTGCACAAATTATTGTCAACACAGCAGCCTTCTTCATCTTTTAAACTTAAATCTAAACATTCTAGCTCATTATTTGCTGACTTGAAAACCTCATTGAAATCATAATTACTTCTTCCATAAACCTTGTCAGCTAAATTTTTGCATTCAAGTTCAGAATTAAAATTGTAATTTCCACCCAGAATACAGCATCCAGTTTTGCATCCGCTTACACTATTACAACTTGCATCACTAAAAACTTGTGAACCTTGTAAATTCTCACAAATACTTTTTGGAGTATTTGGTGAGCAGCTATTTCCACTAACACAACAAACATTTGTGCAATAAGCTACTGCTTCACATCTATCATAATTTGTTTTAAGATTATTAGAATTATCACAATTATTTCTATCTGTATAAACGCAAGACTCGCCAGTTTTAGTTTTTTCACAGCAAGCCTGCTGTTGACTAGACTGAGCATAAGTTTCTTTTGGTATTTGTACAAAAAAACTCAAAGAAATCATCAAATAAATTAGTAAAACACACTTCTCTCTGATATACTTTTTGATGAAACTTTTTAAGAAAAAGTTTCTCCTCTTTTTTTCAGCCATATATAACATTAATTAAAAATACAGATTATATAAATATTATCAAAAGAGATTCTGTAAAGTTAATTAATGGTTTATAAATAAAAGTTCATTTGAAAAAAATGAGATTAGCTTAAAACGACAAAATTTCACACTTTTGAGAGAAAGAAAACCTTTTTTTGAAGACTGCTATAGAAGGTATTCTGTTAGGGAATATGCTAGAAGTTTTAAGATAAGTCCGCCAACAGCATCAAAAATATTAAAGAAATTTAATAAAGAAGGTTTGTTAAAAGTAACGAAAGAAAATAATTACTTATTCTTTTGGGCAGATAAAGAAAACAAATTATTCATAAATCTATCGAGATTATACTGGATGTATGAATTAGAAGATTTTACAAAATATATAAATAATATTTTCATAGATCCGACTGTGATTTTATTTGGTTCTCTTTCTAAGGCAGAAACAAAAATAGACTCTGATATTGATATAGCAATATTTGCAAATAAAAAGGAATTAAATATTCAAGAATTTGAAGAAAAATTAAAAAGAGAAATCCAGATTTTTATTTTTAAATCTCCTAAAGATATAAGTAATAAAGAATTATTAAATAATATATTAAATGGATTTATATTGGAAGGAAAGGTAAGACTATAATGGATTTACTTGAATGTAGGAAAAAAAGATTTGTAAAAGAAGTCTCAATAGATGAAAATAAAATTAATTCTATTTTAAAAAATAGTGAAAATAAATTAAAATCAGCAGATTTGTTGCCTTTAGAAGGATTTTCAACAAATTCAAAAATATCTTTAGCATATGATTGCTTAAGAGAACTACTTGAAGCTTTAGCATTAAAAAATAAATTAAAAATTTATAATCAAGAATGTTATACTGCTTTTCTTAAAGAAATTATTAAAGACTCATTATTAGGAGATGAATTTGATTCTGTCAGAATAATAAGAAATTCAGCAGATTTTTATGGGAAAAAAATTTCAATAGAAGATTGTAAAGATACTTTAATTAAAATAAAAGATTTAATAAGAAAAATAAAAGAGGAATTATGAAACATGGTCACCATAAAAAATTAACTTTAAGAAAAGACCTAAGTTTATTTCAAGCAATAGCCTGTGGCGTAGGTATTATAGTAGGAGCAGGAATTTACGTTTTATTAGGGCCAGCATCAAGTCTAGCAGGAAATGCTGTCTGGATTTCATTTGTAATCACAGCTTTTGCAGCTTTATTTACAGGTTTTAGTTATGCAGAATTATCTTCTTTATTTTCAAAAGACAGCTCAGAATATATTTATGTAAAAGAAACATTCAATAAAAAATTAGCCTTTTTAATAGGATATTCTATTTTACTAGGTAGTTCAATATCAGCAGCAGCAGTTTCTTTAGGATTCGCAGGATATTTTAGTGCTTTATTAAACACAAACAACCTTGTACTGACAGCAATAATCATTTTGTTTTTAATGTCCTTAGTAAATTTATTAGGAATAAAAGAATCAGCAAACCTAAACATAGTTTTAACATCAATAGAAATCTTAGGTTTAATATTTGTAATCTTGGTTTCAATAAAATATTTTGGTTCTGTAAATTATTTTGAAGCACCTAAAGGGATAACAGGAATTCTATCAGCTTCTTCATTAATATTCTTCGCATATATTGGTTTCGAGAGTTTGGTAAAATTATCAGAAGAAACTAAAAATGCAAAAAAAATAATACCCTTGGCTTTAATCTCTTCAATAATAATAGCTACTATATTATATATCCTAGTTTCCTTGTCAGCTGTTTCTGTTTTAGGTCATGAAAAATTATCAGTTTCAAAAGCACCTTTGGTAGATGTAGTAAAACAGGCATTAGGAAAAGACATCTCTATAATATTAGTCATAATTGCTTTATTGTCAACAGCAACCACAACATTATTAATTATATTATCAGCATCAAGAATTTTATATGGCCTAGGAGAAGAAATAAAGCAGTTAAGAATTTTCACAAAAGTCTCTAAAAAAACAAGATCCCCTTATCTGGCTATTTTAACAGTTTTTTTCTTATCTCTACTTTTTGTCTTAATAGGTAAAATAGAACTAGTAGCTAGCATAACTAATTTCACAATATATTTAACATTTTTTTTCGTTAATTTGGTTTTGCTAGTATTAAGATATGAAAAACCAAAATTAAAAAGAAAATTCAAAGCCCCATTAAATATTGGAAATTTTTCAGTAACAGCTTTTCTAGGCTTGCTATCCTCAATATTCTTTATTCTAAATTTAGAATTAAAAGTTGTTCTTAGTGGGATTGGTTTAGTTATTCTTGGTCTGATATTTGGAAAATTCATAAAAACATAGATTATTATCCTAATTAAGTTACATTTTGAAGTTTGTTTTTTTATATAATAAAACTTAAATACTTTAGTTTGGTACAATAAAAATTTAATGGGTAGTGCTAAGAGTTCCTCCAAGCGAAACAGATTTAGCAAGTAGACAAATAGAAAAAATAACAGTATCTTTTTTTGAACATTCCAAGAAAATTATAGATAGAAGTAAAAGAGCAGAAAACTTGGAAACCATAGTAAAATAAATTTATTTTTTAACTATTCTTCACTTACTCTCGGAGCTAATATAAACACTAAATCTAATTTGTCCTTTGCCTTAAATTCTGCTTTCAAAGGATAATCATTTGAAAATTGTAACAAAACATTGTCAGCTAATTTGCTTGCTTTTGATATTTTCTTCAAATACTCAATAGAATACTTTGATTTTACATTTTCTTCCCCTGTTTCTCCCCAGTTAATTTTTGTTTCTCCATCATTTAAAATTTCAACTTTCGCATTATTAATTCTGCTTTCACTTTCAACAATCAATCTTTCTTTGTTTACAGTAAAAACAACAGAATCAGCAAATAAGCTCATGTCCTCAATAGCTTCATCAAAAACATAAGTGCTTGTATTTATGTTAACTGGATAAATTAATTTAGGGACCTTGTGTTGTCTCTCACCTAAATCTAAAAGCCCTAAGGAAAAAGTTCTTGTGCTATCCCCCTTAATTTTAATATTTAATTTGTTTTTTTCTTCATCTAGTTCAATTATCAAATGATCGCTTGGTTTAGCTCTTCTTAAAATTTGTTTAAAAGAGTCTAAATTTAATGCTATCTCAACAGGCTTATCAACTTTATATTCAGTAAAAGCTGAACTTAATAATTGAAAAACAACCATAGCCACATTCGCCGGATCCATTGCTATTAATTCTAATTTTTCAGAATCAATCTTAAATTTAGCATCTGAAACTAATTCAGATATTACAGAAATACTATCACTTAATAATTTTGGATCATTTAAAGCTAATCTCATTTCCCATTTCTACTACTTAAATTTGATTTATATAGATTTAGGTTCAGTAAAAAATATATTTAGGAAAATCTTTTTAATTTAATTGAATGTGAACTACTCAGCCTGTAAAGGAGTGAGGTTACTTGCCTATTCAATCTTAAAATTTAATACGCTCTCCAGGTATGCATGCATTTAACACATTTAAAAAATCTTGTTGCAGCTTCGTCAGCAGCCCTTGTCTGGACTAACCAATTGCTTGCACTTTGGACATTCTTCATTTGTTTTTGGTAAAATCTCAACTCTTTTATCTATAATTTCAATTTCATCCTTCTTATTCAGCTTAACTTGTTCTTTTAAAATTAAATCAGGCTTCTTTTTAGGACTAAAACCGCATTTGCAGGTTATATCAACCCTTTTGCCTTCTTTTCTAGGCACTAATAACATGCTGCATTTTTCACAAAACATCATTTTATTTTCCTCTTTGTTTTAATTAATTATAAAATTTTGCTTTTTCTAACATATCTTTTAGTTAATAGAATCTCGATTCTTATTTTTGATTGAATTTTTAGGGGATTATAAGAACCTGGATTCTTATTTTGGTAAATCTTTTTTCTAAAAAGGTTTTAGCATTTAATTATTCCTTGTCCAATTAATCCATTAAAAGCAATTTTTATCCATCCTAAATAAGGAATTCTAAAAACAGCTTTTCCAATAAGACTATTTGTAATTTCAATGTCAGAAACTGGATTATTATCCCCTTTAGTTCTGAATCCTTGTTCATTTTCTTCAATTACTCTGTGAATTATAGGGTTTCCTCTCCCATTAAAAACAATTACATCTCCAGCTCCTATATTATCATTGTTTTTCAAGACCATTATATCTCCCTGATTAATTCCATTTTTAAAGGAAAATTCACTAAACTCTTTTTTTGTTATTCCAGAATCTTCATACCACTTTCCATTAGCTTGCCACCAGTTTTCAAAATCAGCATTATGATCCATAGAACAGCTTACAACTGCAACTAATGGATGGCTTGTTCCTAAAATTAATCCAATTCCAGGGTAAATTATAAATTTCACCAAAATAAAAGCAATTATTACATTAAGAAACCATGATAATAAAGAATCATCATACCAAATAAAATACCAAGCCTTTTTCAAAAAATTCTTAAAATCTCTCTTCATTATTAATAACTCTTTTCTAAATTTTTATTTTTTTAAAAAGTTTTAAAATAGTTTTTTCAAGTTAGTTAAAAGATTCTCATTTAATTTTTTTAATCTTTGTATAGCTTTCTCCATTACATCCTTGGCGTCTTTTCCATCTGTCTCTAAAACAAAATTAGGTGCAGTGATCAAAGAATGTTCTAAATTATAGCCAGCTAATTTAGTGTTTTTGTCTTGCCATAACTCTTTTCTTAATATATTGGCAAATGTGTGATCTTCCCCCAAAATCTGGAATTTCAGCTTTTTTCCAGTATATTCTAAAACTCTTAATTCCATGTAAAATTTAATCCAGATTCCTCTTTTTAAAGTTTTTCTTTTAAAGGGCTTTGCATATAAATTCAATTTCTGGAAATCTTCCGAAAAATCAGTAAATTTTTCATCAAAATCGGAAATCTTCCGAAAATAACTCCAGACTACTTTAAAGTTAAAATGAATATTTAAAATAAATATTATCTTATTATTATAAAAAAAGAAATGAAAAATCCTAATTAATAAGTTTTAATTTTCCAGTTACTTTATCTATTTTTTCTTCTTTATCTGGACCTATTGCTAGGCATGTTTTTGTTGGTTCTTTGAAAAAGGTTTTTCCCGCATCTGTTATCATTGCTGTAATTAAACCAGAATCTTTTGCCTGCTGATTATATTTTAGCAACTCTTTTTCATTATCAACTTTTAGAACGACTTTCATCATACCATCTTTTTTCCACTCATTTATTTTTTCTTTGTCTGATTTTAAAACTGCTTCTACAGAAGCATGTGAAGATTGTGCTGACATTTTTCCTTTCGGCATTTTTAAGTCATTTCTCACTAAAATCGCTTGTTTCATGAGTATTAAGTGAGAAATTCTTTATTTAAATTTATTGAAAACTTTTAAATAATATTTAGAACCTATATAAATATAAAATGAAGCAATATTTACTATTTTTAGTTATATTAATTTTTTTAATTTTACCTGTTAATGCAGCGAGAGTTAATTTGATTGAGGGAGAGAATTATTACACAGACGGCAGAAATATAACTGTACTTGGAATTGACAATAAGAGGGACAAGGTTTTGGTTTGTATTAATAATGAAAGAGCTATTTTATCTAAAGAGAGGCAAAAAACAGTTAATGACGTAAGTCTCCTTGTAAAAACAGTTTCAGACGAAAAAATAAGAATTGACATAAAAGTTTATTGTGAAGACTGCGAATGTAATGAAAATTGCTTAAATACTGAATGCATAAAAGCTGGAGAAAATGTAGAAGAGGAGATTGAGAAAGAAATTTTAGGGGAAATTGAATTACTTGAATCTTTTGAAACAAATGAAGAAATAATTGAGAATCCTGGACTAAGTGCTGCTAATATTACTTTAGCCTTAATTATTCTGGTTTTATTTACTGCTGGATTATATTATTTGATTAAGCGATAATTTTTTAGAAATGAATTAACTCTTTACATTTTTTAATTTCCCAAAATTATAAATTTTATCTGCAACTACATAAATTTCAAAATCATCTAAATTAGATTTTTTTAAAAAAGGGCTTAATAATTTTTCTTTTAGAATATTTGAGCCTTCAATTAGAATATTAAAACTAGGCATAACAATTAGATTTTTATTTTTATATTTGCCAATTAAAAAACACTTGAAAGTTTCTGACCTTGAATTTTTTGATATTGATATTGCTGGGTGCTCGTGCCCAATTATAATTGTATTTGAATTGAAGAAATCCAAATTTTCCATAAGCCTATCACCATGACAAATGAAAAAATTATTTATTTTATAATACTGTTTTAATTCTATATCCCTTTTTTGAACAATATAAGTTAAAATTGTATCATGATTACCCTTTATTATAGTTACTTTGTATTTTTTTAATAAGAAATCCAAAAACTGCAAAGTATCTCTTGACTCTGTATACAAGATTTTACCAAATTCGTGTTTAAGATCACCTGTAATTACGACTTCTTTTATTTTTAATTTTTTCAATATTTTTTCTAATCTTTTTATTGTCTCTTCTAGCTGAAATCTTGGAACTAAGACCCCTTGCTGAGACAATGATTCCTCATAACCTAGATGAATATCCCCTATTATCAAAATTTGTTCCTTTTTTAAATATAAAGCTAGATCCATTAATTGAATATTTTTATCCATCTTATGAAATTAATATGATTTAAGACAAATAAGCAGATAATAATCAAAAAACTTTCGAAATTTAATAAACCAACAAATTCCTTATATTCAGAACCTCTTCAATATCCTTTAATTTTTCCATAGCTATTGGTAAAAATGACTGGGGCAATGTTCCTTCTATTGTTCCACTTTTATAACATATTACTGTTTCAGCTCCTTCTTTTACGAATGTTGTATAAACCCATAATTTATTAAACTTAAATTTTAAGTGCTTATTTCCAACTTCATCAATTTCGTAAATTGTATCTTCAGCAGAATCTATTTTTGGTGTATTTCTTATTATTAGATTATCTGGATCTTTAAGAACTTTGATCTGAACTCTTTTTGAATCTCTTATTACTTCTACTTCTATTTTATTATTAAAAATATAATATATTTTTGTTATTTTATTTGCCCCTTCTGATTTTTCCTCTAAGATCTGTCTCCTTGAATAAAATGAGTCTATTTCTTTTTCTAATGATTTATGTGTAGCTGTACAAGGGGCTATTGAAGTCAATGTAATAATCAGTGCTGCTAAATTAAGTTTCCTTGAAAGTCTTTGCATAATTCTTTTATTTTTAATTGTTTTATAATAATTATTATGTTAGAGTTTTATTTTTTAGTCCTATTTTGACTAAAACTAATTTATGTATTCTTTTCAAAAACTCAATTCTATCTTCCATTTTTAAAATGTCTGAATAACCTTGAACTATTAAATTAAATGCAAATGGAGATGGTATTAGGGTGCTAGTTTCCTTAATTTCTAGAGTCCCTTTTTCCCTTTCTTCCAATATTTTAATTGCATTTTCTATATCCATTAAATCTTCCATAATTTCCCTTCTTGCTTCTTTTAAAATTATAAAATCATTACTTATTCTTTTTACTGCACTCATTAAAATCATTGCACTAACTTGCTGTCTTCCAACTCTTTTTCTTCTCCCCTTGTATTCCCTTAAAATCATTAAAGACCTTAAAGCACAATGCCTAAACCTTCTTTTCAGAATTTCACTTTTATCTATTGATAATTCCAATATTCTTCTTAAATCTTTAGATTTTATTTGATTGAATGCCTTAATTACATTAACATTTTTTTCGTAACTTAAATAAAAACCATTATCATTAAAACTTATTTCCACATCTCTATGCTGGGTAAGACCAATTACATATGCCAAAGCTCTGCTTAAAACATCATTTACCCTTCTGCCATATAATGTATGGAAAATAACGTATTTTTTTCCTTTTTCATCTTGATAATTTTCTATCAATATTTTTTTTGAGTGGGGAATTTCAAGAAAATCGTATTGTTCTTTGAAATAATTGTATATTGCTTCTGCTGCGTTTTTGTCTATGTATAGGTATGAATTTATGAAATCTATTACTTCTTGTCTTGAATAATTTCTAATTTTTTGGTCTAACAAAAACCTGAATTTTTGTATTTCTTGAGCAAGATCAAAGCTTAAAGGGAGCATTTCTGAGAACCATGAAGGGACTGTTGGCCTTTTGCCTTCTGCACTTCGGACTTGAGCTACTGTCCCTCTTGAGAATTGAAATTCATAAGTGTTTCCCCCAAGAACAAATATATCCCCTTTTTTCAGTTTTTCTAAGAATTCTTCTTCTATTGTTCCTATTAAATTGTCTCCTATTTTTACTTTTACAGAACTTTCATCTGGTATTGTTCCTATATTAGTCATGTAAATTACTCTTGCTAACCTGCCTCTTTTACCTATTTTGTTATCATTGAACCAGATTTTTGCATAAACATTCCTGTCTTCCAAAGAACTGAATTCACCGCTCAGATATTTTATAACATTCATGAAATCTGCTTTGCTTAAATCCTTGTAAGAATAACTTTTAGTTACTAAATTATATAATTCATCTATGTCAATTACTTCTTCTAATGCTATTCCAAAAATATGCTGACAGAGAACATCTAGGCAATTTTTAGGAATATGGACTTTGTCTATTTTATGTTCAATTGCATTTTTCAACATTACAGAGCATTCTACTAAATCATCCCTATCTAGAACTATTATTCTTCCCTTTGTAGTTGCATGAAGCTGGTGCCCACTCCTTCCACAATTATGAGTTAAAATACTTTCAACAAAATAATTATTGGGCTCTTTTTCTAGGGTAATATTATAAGTGAAATCAAAATTATCCTTTTCCTCTATATTTATTATCTTGGTCCAACAAATATTTTTCTCTATATCTTTATCTTTAATTAAAAAATGTATTTTTTTATCTCTTAAGAACCTTGCTTTTTTGCCTTTGAATATACAATATTTTAAAAATTCTTTAACATGATTCATTCTTCTTATATGTAGCCAATAAGAAAATTCATAATTTATTTTTGGAATTAATTCTGATATTTTAGCTTCTTCTTCAGTAAAATAATTCTGAATTCCACATTTATTTAATAAATTATGTAGACCAATTGCAAACTTTTTGCTGGCTGAAAATATTCTTATATTACTATTTTTATTTCCATCTCCTTCTAATATCCCTTCTATATATGGTATTATGAGATTTTTAGGAAGTTTATACATTAAACTGGAAACTTCAATATTTGGACTTTTTTCCTTTCCTTTTTTGATTCCAAAAGCTAAAAAAATCTGTGCAAGTAACTTTGAACCGCAATCTATCGCATAGAAATTTTTCCCCTTTCTTTTAAAAATTTTAGGATAAAAACCAAATTTATTAAATATTTTTTGACATTCTTCTAAAAGTTTTATGTCTTTATTTCCAATTTTTATTTTTAGTTCTTTTGTTTTTTTATTTTCTATTAGAGATCCATCAGAAGCTACCATACCAGCAAGCCACATTAAATCAGAATTTAATTTCAAAGGCAATGGGAGCCTATGATGCGATTTACTTTTTAATTCTGTTAAAAAATTGAGATATTCCTTTTTTTGAGTTTTACATAAAGCTATTATTCTTGAAAACAAATCAAGACGAATACTTTTTCTTCTTCCTTTTTGCCTCATATAGTTTTGCAAATGATTTTGTTTTATTCCTATATTTTTAGCAAAAGCTGAATAAGAAATCTTATTTTTTTTAACATACTCATTAACAATTTTTCTTATAAAATCTTTTCGATTTTCAACATAAAAATCTTCTTGATTTATTATTTCATATATAAAGGGAGAATTATCTTGTAATTCTAAATTAAATAGTTCTGCTATTTCTTCTCCTTGGCTTAAATCCTTTGCCTTTTTCCAACCTTCTCTAGTTAATATTGGATGTTCGTTAGTACATTCTAAGGATAAACCAGAATGTAAATTTAATTTTAATAATTTATTACTTTTATTTTTATGAGATTCTTTAATTTTATTTTTAATAAAACCTTTTTTTTCATCGAATGATAAAATCTTAATATTTTGTTTATTTTCAACAATTTTGCCTATTTTTTCATAGGTACCATCAGCTAACAATATTCGGGAATTAAAAGGCAAACATCTTTGCTTTAGACGTGCAATACTTTTTGGTGAACCTAAACAAACTACTAAATCAATATAACCTATATCAATTCCGAGTTCGAGTGAAGTAGAACAGCAAACTGCACGTAATTTTCCTTTTCTTAAAGCATCTTCTATTTCAAACCTGTGTTCTTTGCTTAAACTTCCGTGATGTGCTCCAATTAAGCTTTCTATTTTTACTGGCGGTCCCTCTTCTATTTTTTTATACTTATGCGGGAATTTTGTCTTTAAATTATGTACAACTCTTTCAGTTCCTGATCTAGTATTTGTAAAAACCAAAGTTGTTTTATGTTCTTGGATTAATTTGTCCAATAAATTATAAGTTTCCTTATTTAAAGATGTAAAATTCATATCAATTAAATCTGGCAAAGGACTTAGAACTTTTAGATCTAACTGCTTAATAAATTGAACATCAATTATTTTACAAGGCCGATTATTACCTACTAAAAATTGTGCAATTTTTTCTAATGGTGAAATGGTGGCCGATAATCCGATTCTGCAAATTCCAGGATTTAGTCTTTGTAATCTTTCTAAGCTTAAACTTAAATGAGTACCTCTTTTATTCTCACTAAGTGAGTGAATTTCATCAATAATACACCAGTCAACATTTTTTAAGTTTTCACGGAATTTTATAGATGATAATAATAGAGCTACTGATTCTGGAGTTGTAATTAAAATATGTGGGACATTTTTTAACATCAAGGCTCTTTCTGCTTGTGTAGTATCTCCTGTTCTTACTGCTACTCTAATAGGAAATTTTTTTCCTGCTGTTTTTTCTATTTCTTGTAAAGGTTCTATTAAATTGGTGTGAATATCTCGATTCAATGCTTTAAGTGGACTTATATAAACGCAATAAATTCGATTTTCTAGCAAATTCTTTTCGCTTAAATCAACAAGTTCATTTAATATAGATAAAAAAGCTGTTAATGTCTTTCCAGAACCTGTTGGGGCTGAAACCAGAACATTTTGCCTTGAGTGAACTTCTAAAACAGCATATTTTTGTGGCAGTGCAAATTCCTTGAATTTAGAAGTAAACCACTTTTTTACTGTAGGATTGAGCAATTTAAGTAAATCTTCTTCTTTATCAGGTTCTTTCTTGAAAGTTATTAGTTCTTTAATCATTTTTCTAAAAGTTTATAGATTTTAAGAATAAGGATAATTAGATTTAAAAAGCTTGGGCAGGTATCTAAAATGTCCAGTTGATTTGTCCAGTTGTATTTATAAAGGGAAAAGGTTCTAATTAAAAAGTAATAAAGACTGGAAAATTTTCAGAGAAAAAAAGGAAGAGAATATCTATGGTTAATGAAGGAGTTTTGATTTATTCTTTAATTAGTGTTATTTTGGTAAGCTTGATTTCTTTTATTGGATTAGTGACTTTGTCTATAAATATTAAGAGATTAAAAAAAATTCTTTTGCTTCTTGTAAGTTTTTCTGCAGGGGCTTTGTTAGGAGATGCATTTATTCATTTATTGCCTGAAATAATTGAAGAATATGGTTTTACTCTTAATGTCTCACTATACACAATAGTAGGTCTTCTTATGTTCTTTGTGATAGAAAAATTTATTTATTGGCGACATTGTCATGTTCCAACATCTAAAGAACACCCGCATCCTTTTGCTATTGTAAATTTAATAGGAGATGGTCTTCATAATTTTATAGATGGCTTGGTTATTGGGGCTAGTTATTTAATTAGCATTCCAGTTGGAATTGCAACTACATTAGCAGTGATACTCCACGAAATACCGCAGGAAATAGGTGACTTTGGTGTTTTAGTGCATGGGGGATTTTCAATAAATAAGGCCTTGTTTTACAATTTTTTGTCAGCTATTATAGCTATTCTAGGTACTATATTTTCTTTATATTTTAGTTCTTTTTTTGAAAACTACAATTTATTTTTAATACCATTAACAGCAGGTGGCTTTATCTATATAGCTGCCTCTGATTTAATCCCAGAATTGCACAAGGAAGTAAAGATTAGTAAATCAGTTATGCAATTATTAGGGCTAATTTGTGGTGTTATTATTATGATAAGTCTTCTTTTTTTAGAATAAATTTATAAATTAAGATTTTTAAAAAAATAAAATGGCAAATCTCGAATATAAATTAGGTAAAATAGAAATTGATATGGAAAAATTTAGATATTTTGATATATTGCTCCAGTTGGTCATGTTAAAATTGTTAAAAATAATAGCCTGGAAAATGGGAGAGTATTGGGTGGAGGAAGCATTTATGTTAATAGAGAAGGAGATTTAGTCTTAAATCATTTGTCATATATATACGGGGCAGTTCCAAAGAATATAGCTTGCAAATTTGCTAAACTGATTCAAAAAGAATTAAAGAAATTGGGTTTAAAAGGAATAAAAGTTATAGTGAATCCAAAAAAAGATTTAAGTTCTAGATGGTCTGAATATGGCTACCAAGATAAATCAAAGTAAATTTTTTTAAAAGTAAAACTATTTATAATATTTTAATTTCTTAATTTCATGCCAATTAACGCTGGAATTGCATATGGATTAGCTCTTGAGGAATATAATCGAGCTAAAACACCAAAGGAAAAATTGAAAGCTTTACAGAAAGTTTTAGCTGCTTCGCCAAATCATAAGGGTTCTGAACGTTTAAGATCTGGAATAAAACAGAAAATGGCAAAATTAAGAGAACAGATAGAAACCCAAGGAAAGAAAAAAGGAGGGGGAAAATCTTTATCTATAAAAAAAGAAGGTGCTGCACAAATTTGTTTAGTTGGAACTACGCAATCTGGAAAGAGTACTTTTTTGAATAATGTTACTAATGTAAAAACTGAAATAGGTACTCATCCATTTACAACAATTAAACCTGAAATTGGAACTCTTGATTATAAAGGGATAAAAATTCAAATAGTAGAAATTCCAGCTATTACAAAAGATTTTATAATGCAGGAAAAAGGAGGAATTTATTTGGGGATAATAAAGCAATGTGATTTAATTGTTTTATTTGGGAGAGACAAAAATGAAGTTAATCTAGTTTTAAATGAATTAAAAGATAATGAAGTTAAAGTTTTTTATATTATTTTTGATAAAAATGAAAACGTAGTTGAGAAGATATGGAATAATCTAAGATTAATAAAGGTCTACACAAAGCAGCCTGGAAAAGAAAAAGATTTCCCACCAATAGCTTTCAAAAAAGGATCTACAATAAAAAATCTTGCAGAAATACTTCATAAAGATTTTGTTAAAAAATTTAATGAAAAGCATAAATTTAATGATAAAGTTATAATGCCTTATGCTAGAGTATGGGGTACTTCAGTTAAATTTCCAGGTCAAAGAGTAGGTTTTGAGCATGTTCTAGAAGATGAAGATGTTGTAGAGATACATAATAAATAAAATTACTTCTTCTTTAAAGCATTTGCAATAAAGTCTACAGATTTGCTAAATCCGAAAAACTTCGTTAAATCGCGATGTTATAGGTGACGTTTACTTTACAGCTCAATTTAAAGTAAGCTTTATTAATATAAAAAACATGTAGGTATTTTATGGCTCTCAATTTTGTTGGTCTTAATTCCTTAGATGAAAGCGAAATAAGCAAACTAACTATGTATAGTGAGAGATTCTATCAAAAGATCTGCAGAACTGCTAATGATCCTTTGGTTGTTTTGCATGTTAAAAAAATGAAAAGTTCTGGGAAGAGGTGCAAATATTCAATTCACGGCAGAGTTGAAGCACCTAGTTTACTGGCTTCTGTTGAATATAGTGACTGGGACTTCATACGAACTTTGAATAAAACATTTTCAAGAATAGAAAACGAGATAGGGCATAAATTTAAAACAGAAGGGAAAAATCAAAGAGTTAGTTTTAAGAAGAGTTCCAGAGAATAAATTTTTTTTAATTTTTATTTCTATTTTTTAATTTAAAAATTTATTCATATCTTAGTGCATCTACTGGTTTTAATTTTGAAGCTTGGATTGCTGGCAATATTCCAGATATTACGCCTACAAAAAAAGCAAATAACAATCCAAACAACAAAACTAAAGGCTCTATTTTAATTGTTATTAAAAAACCTGAATTTTTTGAAAAGATTCCAATTATCAAAGCCATTGCAGTTCCCAGAATACTACCAATAATTCCACCGACTAAACCAATTAATCCTGATTCTATCAAAAATATTTTTAGAATATCGGAATTTCTTGCACCAATAGCTTTCATTATTCCAATATCTTTTGTTCTTTCCAAAACGCTGGTGTACATTGAATTCATTATACCAATTGCCCCAACAATTAATGAGATTGCTGCTATTCCAACCAGGAAAATTTGAATTACTCCAAGAACTTGATTTATTTGTTCCAATATCTGAGATGCTGTCAAAACCTGAAAGTTTGTATCATCCCTTTTTCTTTCCAATTCTTTTTCTATTTTTTTCTGCAATATTGAAATATCATTAGTTGACTTAACTTGGGCAATAATTGTATCTACTCTTATTGGTTCATCAAAAACTTTTCTTGCAGATTCCAAAGGAATATTTATCTGATTATCATCTTGTTGATTTCCTATTTCTTTAAAAATACCAACAATTTTGAATTCAATTTTATTAACTTCAATTTTATCTCCGATTCTCAGCTCCTTAGAAAACATATCTTTTGAAATTCCTGATCCTATTACAGCCACATTTTTTTCTTTATCTTTCATTGTTCTTCCTTCTTGAATTTCTACACCTGCATCTTTAAAGAAAGTCTCAAAATCTTCTGCTGGCAATCCGCCGACTAATGTAAAACCTTTTTCTTTATTGTGCTTTGTTTCAGCTGTCCTGAATAACCCTGGAGTTACATACTTAAAACCAGGAATATTTTCTATTGTTTTTACATCTTCTTGTGTTAAACCTTGGGATAAGGAGCCTGGGCCATGAAATCCTTTGGCAGAAATTAAAATTCTATTTGCTCCAAATTGTTCAAATTGAGTTTCGATTGTATTTTCCAAGCTTCTTGATGCTGTGATTAAAGAAATTATTGCTGCCACACCTATAATTATACCGATTACAGTTAACCAAGACCTTAGTTTTCTATGGCTAATGCTATTAACAGCCATTAAAAAATAATCAAGCATCATGTTTCTTTCTTCTTCTATATACAAAGAATAAAACCAATACTAATGCAATTAAAACAATAAAAATCCAGTTAATATTTTGATTTACTAAACCTAGTCCCTTAGCTTCATCTTCTGTATAAACATTTAGATTTACAACTTTGTTTTCTGTAAAAGCATTATTGTTTATGTCCCTATATTCTAGGAGGAATTTTAATTCTGGGTTTTTTGTTTTTGGTATAATTGTAAATTCTTCCGATTCAAAGTCATCTACGTCAACTTCACCAATATAAATTGAATTTGCTGACAAGATTTCATAATTAGGATCTTGCTGCAAAATAACTTTCAAGAATTTTATTTGCGCCAAACCTTTATTTACAAATTTTAGACTTACTTTTCCTTTATCATTTACTTTTACTATCTCAGTTGTATCTAAGATTAAATCTAAATTTGCTTTTGCATTTACTTCTAAACTAATTAAAGAAGTTTTTTTAGTTTCATTATAAATTATTTCTACAGGTACTTTATATATTTGTGATTCTGCATTTGGCAATGCGACTAGAGCAAAATTTACAGATTTTGTATTATCTTTTCTAATTTCATCAATTACCCGCTCTGTTGAAGATGATAATGGAGCAAATGGTATTTGAGATAAGTCTAATTTAACTATAATATTTTTGATCTTTTCTTCTCCGACATTTTCCAATGTTAATCTTAATCTTAATGTCTCCCCTGGCAAAACTTTATCTGGGTTAGAAAAAAATGATTCTATTGTAATTTGTGCACTAACCAACTGAATTGTTAACAATAAAATTAAAAAAATTAATTTTTTCACTTTATCCTCCGATTATTTTTCCATCTTTTAATATAATCTTTTTATTAGCTAATTTTGTAAGTTCAGGATTATGAGTAACTAAGATTATTGTTTTTCCTTTTTTATTGAAATCTTTTAAAATCTGCATTATTTCATTACCTGTTTTTATGTCCAAATTTCCAGTTGGCTCGTCTGCCAAAATAATTTCAGGATTGTTAATTAAAGAACGAGCAATTGCAACTCTTTGCTTTTGCCCTCCAGATAATTCACTAGGCAAATGTTTTAATCTATTGCTTAGGCCTACTTGATTTAACAATTCTTGTGCTCTTTTTAGCCTCATATATCTAGGAATATTCTGAAATGTCATTGGCAAAGCAACATTTTCTAAAGCTGTCAAACTTGGAATTAAATTAAATATCTGAAATATAAATCCAATTTTCTTTCCCCTTATTTGGGCTAAATCTGATTCTGGCAAGTGGGCTATGTTGTGTTTTTCAAGATATATTTCACCTTTAGACGGGGTATCCAGACATCCTATCATATTTACTATAGTACTTTTTCCTGATCCAGACGGACCTTGAATAGAAACAAAATCTTCTGGATAGATTTCCAAATTAATTTTGTCTAGAGCTGTAACTTTTTGATCTCCCATTTTGTAAGTTTTTTCTACATTTTCCAATTTGATTAAAGGCTGCATTTTTTATTCTTTTTAAAAAATTTTAATTTAAAAAGTAGTATTATAAAAATTTACTCGGTTTTAGGGGTTAATTTTATTAGAAATTATCATTAGCCCTTTTCCAATATTTAATTCCTGATAATATAAATTAGAGTTTTTTAAATATCTGAAAAGATCTTCCATAGATTCTTTATGAGAGATTGTATTGTCTGCAAAGATCAAACTATTTTTATTTAACAAATTTAATGACAATTCTAAGTATTTTTTATATTCTGATTTTTTAGCATCTATAAGAATTAAATCGAATTTTTCCTTTAAAGTTTTTAGAATCTCCAATGCACCACCCTGAATTAAATTTATATTATCTGCTTCAGCTTTCTTGAAGTTTTTTCCTGCTTCTTTTACTGCATTTTCATCTATTTCTATTGTTGTTACTTTTTCAGTTACTAATGAGAAATTTAGGGCTGAATAACCATGGAAGGCACCTATTTCCAAGACCTTTTTTGGCTTTAAAATTTTACAGATAATTGAAATAAAATCCATAGCTTCCTTTGATAAATAAGGCTGCAACCTGTTTTTTTCCAATTCTTCTATAATCTCCAAGACTTTTTTCATGATTTCAAAGTGATTTAATAAACTTTATAAACCATTATTTTTTGTTTTTTATATATGGGGAACAATGGAAACTATGGAAATGGAAACTGGCATAAACCCTTACATAGCTATAGCGGGAGAGTAAGAAAGGTAACTGGCGAAAAAATTGTAGCAAGGCTTCCGGATCCAAGTGGATTAGAGAGAGATGTTGTTATGGTTATTGATGAAATTGAATCAAGAAGACCTATTAAAGTAGGAGATTTAATCTGCGTTGATGTTCTTAGAGCAAATGGAAATCTTGATCCAAAAATAGTAAAACTTGGAAATTTTGTTGAAGAAAAGAAATATATAGTTGACTAAAATCGAATTCTAACATGAAAATAATTGTAACTTCATATGAGATAAACGATTAAGGTGTGCTACCCCTGGCTAAGCAGGTAGTTTTCTTGGGTACGGCTGTCATAAAAGACGTAATTTATGGGGGAGAATAATCTAGAAAAAACAAGAATTGAATATCAAATTCAATTTTACAGAAAAAAACAAAAGAATTTAGCACTACAATACTTGAAATATGAGCACTATAAAGCCCAAGTTATTAATTTATTTGATTTGGTTCCCACTTTCACACTTTCCGATCTACTTGGATAGAGAAAAGATTTTAAAAGGTTTAATTGATCCATATTCTATTGTGCAGGGGTGCCGGAGCGGTCAAATGGCTTTTCTTAGAAAGAAAATCTAGGAAAAGAGAGACCAGACGGGACAGAAATTCTTAGAATTGTCCAACCTCAAAAGCTGTTGGCTCAGTGCCTACCAAGGTTCAAATCCTTGCCCCTGCAGACATTATTTCTTTTTTAACCACCTAAATTGGATAAAAATAAAATAATATATTGATAAAAAAGAAAAGTAAGTATTTATTATTAAAAGGATTAATTCAAAATAATTAATTTTAAAGAAAACAAATAAAAATAATGATAAATAAACTAGTGCGTTGAAATGACCTATTAATGGCGCTGGCTTAATAATCCAGTCTGTTTTTGTAAATTCTTGGTTTTTAATTGTAGATAAAATTACTGTTATTGGGAAAATAAACAGGTGATAAATCAAAAAGTTTTTATTAAAAAAATCAAGAAATATTAAACTTAAGATAACTGTTAAATAAACTGTGAAGTCACCGAAAATATCTATGAATTTTCCCTTATCTGATTGTTTTTTTTGAAATCTTGCCAAGGGTCCATCAAAAATATCTATTAACAGAGACAAGAATAAAAATAAAAAAGCCAATTTAGGATTTTTTGAAATAAGGAAAATATAGGGAATAAAAACAATTAATTTAAAATTACTTAAATAGTTCGCTGTTAAATTCAAATTAGTTAAAAATCTTGAAACTGGCTTGAACATCAAGTCTCTTATACTTTGATTTTTATCTAAAAATTTCTCATTAATGTTTTTTTTCACCATTTTGTTTCTCTTATTTTTAAAAAATAACCTATGTGATTAGTTAATACGTGCAAAAAAGGAGTTAATAATAACAAAATTGTAATGCTTTGAAAGGTTAATCTTACAAAATAATATAATAACAATAATGCGCCAACCATGAAATCCAACTGATCAAATGGAACCCATTTATGCCCTGATTTAATCCCTCTTTTTCTTTTAAAAAAGCTTTTAATTAAGTCTCCCAAGATAGCTCCAAATCCTGACAAAAAACCTAGCAAAAAAATATTTTCTTGATTGTAGTTAATTAAGCTGATTTTTCTGAAAAAAGAAATATCATATAAATATAATTGGATGTACATTATAATTATAGCTGCCAAAATAGCGCTAATAAAACCGCGAGCTGTTTTGTGGGAACCAAATAATTTTTTATTAATTGGGTAATTTAATAGATTAATTTTTCTAACAAAAAGAGGAGTCATATTGCTAATATATATTGGCAATGCAAAATATAATTCTTCAATTATTACCATTTTTTGAGTTAATTTTGAACTTTTTCTCTTTAATTTTGAATTTCAAAGCATTTTTGAAAATAATTAATTGAACCCAGGATCTATGTCCAAAACCCATTTCTTCCCCCATTACAATATTCTGATGTTTTTTAATATAGTCTAAAAATCCTTCTATGTCTGTATTTTCTGTTATTGTTATTACTTCGCCTAACTGGAATAAAGTATGACCATCACTTCCACCAGTATATGCTTTTTTCAATTTTTTATTTAATTTAATTGCATTCAAATTTCTTTCTCTGTGTAACGTACCATTTAGAACTTCCAATGAATCAATGTTCCTGAGTAATTTTTTATTTTCTTTTAATAAAAAAGGATCTGTATTTTGCGGGTAAGCCGCGTAAGGATGCGGCAAATTTATTAGACATCTATATTTCCTTAATTTATTTAAAATTTCTTCAAATTTCCAAGTTACTCTATTGAAATTAAATCCTAGGTTAGGCCTAATATAATGCTTAATATATTTATTATAAAATTCTCTTAAATCATTTGGATTATAAAAATAAGGAATAACATCTAATAATTCTGATGATGTAATTTCTATTGATGGTATGACCATACATTTTTTCTTTTTAGCTAATTCAAATGAACCTTTTATTTCATTATGATCTGTAATTACAACTCCACAGCCGAGCATTTTTGCTCTTTTCGCAATAAAAGTTACTCTTGTTGATGAGTCCATAGAATAATTTGTATGAAAATGCATGTCAACATAAGTGAGCCCCTGTTTCCTCAATTTTCTGAATTTTGGTTTTTGAAAAATTACATCCATTGGAACCTTTTTAGCAAAAAGCTTCACCAAAACATAAGAACCAAAGCCCTTAGTTTAAAGCTATCTCACAAAAATGAGTAATTGTTTAATATTTATATGCTTAACTCCTTTTGATGTATCAATTACTATTACATTATGTTTATTTTGCAAAGCTTCACTTAAGCAGACATTAAAAATCTCTGATTCCAAATTTTCTTTTATTTTTAAGTTATTATATTTTCTTTTATTTAGCCTTGATTTTAATACTTTTAAATTACATTTTGTGATTATACAAAGATTTACATATTTTTTTGGGAGGAAATGAGACAAGTGAGAATCTAATATCAAGTTAAACTTTGGTTTTTTTATAAAATTTATTAATAATTTATTTAATTTCTTTGTATCAACAATATAGCATTTTCTTTTTTTATCATAAGAATCAAAAATTTTATTTGTTTTTATTAACTTGTTTACATCTATGTATATATAGCTGGAATTTTTTGAAATTAATTTTGCTATTCTTGTTTTTCCAGTTCCGGGAGTTCCTGATACTATTATTACTTTCATTAATAAACATAGAACATATATTTTATTTTAAATATTTATTGATATCTGTAAATTCTATTTACTGGCTTTACTGGACCGGAAAGCATTTCACGAACTTGCTTTGCTTCTGATATTAATTGGTTTAATAAAACAGCTGATTCCAAATTTCCTTCAACACTTCCTTTTTTTGGAATAATTCTTGAAATTGAATATTCGTGCCAAGCTAAATATATAAATCCATATAGTACACGCATCCCGAATTCAAAAATATCTTTTAAATCGCTTAAATCATCATTATATTCTTGTGCGCCAAATCTCTTTTTCAAAGCTTTCCCATATAAATCTATAGTTTCTTTTAATTCATTAAATTGTTTTTTATTTAGACCTATTTGTTCATTTTCATAATCTCTAGTTTCATCCTCTCGTAAAAATTTGTCTAATGAAAAGCTACTTATATTTGCATTTAAAACATCAAAAGGAAAAGGGAGAGAAATACTTCTTTTTTCTATTCCTCTTATTGCAACCAAAACCTCTGATTCAACTATTACTGATAACGCATCTTGGGCAGTTTTAATAATCAACAATTTAGGGTCTTTTTTATTATTTTCTTCTGCTATTTTTTCCAATTTTTTATATAAAGATAATTCACTAGGATTTATGTATAATATTCTTTCATCTAAAAATTGAAATTCTTCATCCATAAAAAAACCTTAAAGTTATTACTATTTAATATTTGTGACATAAGAACATTATTTCTCAAAAAAATGACCTAAATAAGTCAAGAAACCATTTAAGAAAAGAGTTTACGGAAAAATTCTTTTAGAAAAATTTAATCAAAAAAATAAGAACCAATGTTCTTATCAACCCTATTAATCAACAATAAATAAATTAGAATCATGTGCATCAAAAATACCTAATAAAGCTCCAGCATCCAATAAACCATGAGCGTAACTCAGGGCTGATATTGCTGTAACTATATCTCCTTTTTTCTTAAAATAGTGGGCATCATCAATATATCTTTTTGCCATATCAAGAATTTTTTCTCTAGCTTTATCTAATTTTACCTTTTCTTTAGATTCAACAGCTTTTTTATAAGCTTCTTCAGTTAACCTGAAGTAAGTTTCAAGGCGTTCTTCTGTTACTTTGTTTTGCATATATTTTTGAGAAATAGCTGGTTTAAAAATTTTGTTTATTTAATTAATAAAAAAGAAAGCATTTTAAAAGAATATGGGGGATTTCTAGGAATGATAAACAGTAAAAATTTAGAAAAACTTTTAAGAAAACTCTTGAAAAAAGAGTTTAAAAGAGTAAGTTATTTTGCAAAATATTTTATTGAAAATAATCCTAGTGCTAAATCTTCTTTAATACTTGGTTCTTATCATTTTTTAAAAAGAAAAGGCGCCTTGAATAAGGATATTGCTAAAAACGCTTCTTTACTAAGAATGGGAAGAATTTTTTTAGAAGCGAATTATAGATTATTAAGAAAAAAGGGTTTAGAAAAGGAAGATGTAATTACAAATATTAATTTATTAGGAAGAGATCCTGAAAAATTAAATTATAATTTTAATAATTTAAGAAAAAAGGGATTTAGCAAGGTGAAAATTGCTTCTAGATCTGGCTTAATTGAGAGAAATAAAGAAACTATTAACAGAAGATTCAAGAAATATCCTGGGTTAATGGAAAAATTAAGTGATATAGAGGACGGAAAAAAAGTTATTTTAAAACAACCACAACTTTTAGAGATTTCAGAAGATACTCTCGAAGCAAATATAATGTATCTTTCTCATTTTAAAATAAAAACTTTAAATGGAATTTTATTGGGAACTACACCACAAAACAAAAGAAAGAAGATTGCTTATTTATTAAGAGAATTATTTGATTATAGAAATTTGAATGAAGAGAAGAAAAAAGAGGCTATTAAACAAGCTTATGCTTTTGTAAGAGAAAGTCCAACTTTATTGGCTGAAAGTTATAAAGTTTTAGACAAAAGAATGAGTAAACTGAGAAGAGAAGTTAAAGTTATAGCTGATTTAGAATACACTGTTGATTTAGAAATCTTAAATTAACAAAACTACTAAGTAGCCTAAGAAACAACCTACTGATAAGAAAGGCATTGCAGGATAAAAATGATTTTTCTTTCCAAAGAAGAACAAAGCTAAAAGCAAGATGCTTGTTGTAATTGGAACAATTAAAGCTTTAAGACCAAATGATTTTAGAACTGCTGATGCAAACAATAATGGAAATCCTATATCGCCACCACCCAAAATAACTGTCTTGGTTTCTTTTTTATTTTTATATGGAATTAATAATCCTGCGAATAATTTTAATTTTGTCTGAAATTTTGCCAACTTAATCATATGTTTTGTTTTCCATACAGCTATCATATCATAAATTGAAATTAATATTAATAAAATTGAAACTGAAAAAACACTTAATGAACTTGAAAAAATTGCTGCTAGGCCACCATAAATAAACAATTCGGCTGCATTATGAATAAAAATATTCGGCCTCAGCACTTTGAATATTGTTACTATTAATGCTAATATTATTGCTAATTCCTGTCTTATGAAAACTGAAAATGAAATCAATAAAGCAAACCACACTGACAAGAAAAACCATATGCGCCATAATTTTTCAGCCTGCATTTTTATTAACATTACTGCAAGAAAAGTTACTATTAATATAGATAGAAAAATTCCTACATAAGATGTTTCTTCTTCAAACTGTGGTTTCTCTATATTATATGGTAATTCTCTGTCGAAATATTTATAACTTATGAAAAGCCCGATATATTGAGCAGAGAGAAATAATAAAATTAAAAGAGCTATAATTTTAAAATTGTGTTTCATTTATTTAAAAAACAAAGTTTTATATTTTATAATGTTTACTAATTGAACAAATTTTAATATTTGGGGGTAAAAATGGTATATGTTTTGGAGCCTTTGCCTTATGCATACAATGCTTTGGAGCCTTACTTTGATGAGCAGACAATGAAGCTTCATCATGATAAGCATCACCAGACTTATGTTGATAAATTAAATGCAGCCTTGGAAGTCCATAAAGATCTGCAAAATAAAAAAGTAGAAGATCTTTTAAAAGATTTAAATAAAATTCCAGAAAGTAGCAAAACAGCTGTAAAAAATCATGGTGGAGGCCACTTCAACCATTCATTCTGGTGGCCAATGCTGAAAAAAGACGTGCAAATTTCAGGAGATATCCAAAAAAATATTAATGCTTCTTTTGGAAACTTTGAAGATTTCAAGAAAAAATTTACAGATTCTGCCTTGGGATTATTTGGTAGCGGATGGACGTGGCTGGTTTTCAGCAATGGAAAATTGGAAATTATAAATACTCCAAATCAAGATTGCCCAATTACTTTGGGAAAAGTTCCAGTTTTAGGAGTTGATATGTGGGAGCATAGTATGTATTTGCGCTATAACAATAGAAAAGGCGAATATCTTGGGGCTTTTTTCAAGGTAATAAACTGGGATAAAGTTAATGAGCATTTAAAACATGCAATGAAATAGAGTTTTTTTACCTTTTTTGTATAATAATATTTAAATATCAGGACATATAATCTAGGGATATGTTTGATGATTTAATGATAATATGCAGGAAATGCGAAAAAAAAGTGCATCCTTCTGAATTAAGAAAGGAAAACCATAATTCCGATACAATGATATGCAGTTCTTGCTATAACAAAGCGAAAGATATTAGTGAAACTATGGAGCAAATAAAAACAGTTAAACTGGGAAATATTAATGGAATTTTTCAATATGTTTGTGAAGCTTGTGGATTTAAATTTACAAGGAATAAAGAAGTTTTTAATAAGTCATGCCCTTATTGCAGCCAAGAAAAAATAAAACAGTTTAATGTCAATATAGTAAAGGAAATCAAATAAGCTTTTCTTTAAAAAAGAAATAAATTATTTTGATTCTAAATAAATTCTGTAGATTATTTTTAATGAAACCATTACAACTGCCAAACTTAAGAATATTGCCGTATTTAATAGAGCTGCTCTTAAATAAATTCCAATATTTAAAAACCCAATAACATGAACAGGAGCAGCGCTTGCAATAATTAATCCCAGGGCAGCTAATAAAAAATAAGGTGATTCTTTTTTTTCTACATCCAAAAATCCAACAACTGCACCAAGAACTAACAAGAAAGCTCCTTTGCTTCCATTTAAATGATTAGGATCTGCTATTGTAAATAAGATTACCAGTAAAATACCTAAACTAAAAAAGAAATGACCAATATTTAATTTTTTGGGCTGGTTTATTTGTGTTTGAACAGTAACTTTTCTGTTAACAGTTTTTTTTCTTCTTTTTTTAACCATTAGTAAATATAAAAAAGTAATTAATATATAAAAGTTTATAACTATTTTGTAATGATTATTTTATAAGAAAGCAGTAGTAGTATAGTGGTTAGTATCTGAGCTTCCCAAGCTTAGGATCCGGGTTCAATTCCCGGCTACTGCATAGAAAAACTTAAAAATATAAAGAAAACCAAATTCAAAGAATAAATGGCATTAAGAGAAAAAGATCAAAAAAATTTAGAAGCTCTCTTAGCATTTTTAGAAACTAGAAAAATGAGAGCAGAATTAATGGGAAGTGCTGCATCTGGAAATCCAAACTATCGTGATCTTGATTTAAATGTATGGGATGCTCAAGAAAAAGGTCCAGGTTATAAATTAGGAAGAGGAGCAATGGACAATTTTCTGAAAGATTTAGGAATTAAAAATGTACATTTTACGCCCCCTGTTGGAGCTACTTGGTGTGAAGGAAGATGGTATTTTAATTATAATGGTACAAAATTTGATTTAATTTATACACCTTGGGGTCAAAGTTGTTTAGGTTATGCTGCTACTGAAACTCCAGAAGATGCAAAAAAGAAATCTGAAAAATAACAACAATAGTTTTATAAATTCTCAATTTAAGAATTTTCTTCATGTTAAACACAATGCTTGTATGGATAATAGGCATCTTGTCTTTAATCTTTGCAGCTTTTTTATGCAGAAGTATTCTAATGCAGGAAACTGGTACTCCTAAAATGCAGGAAATATCAAATGCAATTCGCCAAGGCGCAAATGCCTTTTTAAAAAGGCAATATAAAACAATAGCAATCTTATCTATATTGCTAGCAGTTATTATATTAGTAGTTTATTCAGTTCTTGGAAAATCAACTGAAGGATGGATAATTGCGCTTTCATTTTTATTTGGTGCATTTTGTTCTGCTTTGTCTGGTTTTATTGGGATGTGGATAGCAGTTCGTTCAAATATAAGGTCTGCTGCAGCTGCAAATAAAAGTTTGAATAGTGCTCTTCAAGTTGCATTAAGAGGTGGTGCAGTCTCTGGTATTGTAATTGTTGCTCTTTCTTTGCTTGGTGTTGCATTTATGTATTACTTGCTTGGTGCTTATGGTTATGATATAAAAGAAATTCCTTTTCTAATAGTTGGGTTTGGATTTGGTGCATCATTTGTTGCCTTGTTTGCTCAGTTAGGTGGAGGTATTTACACAAAAGCAGCAGATGTTGGAGCAGATCTTGTTGGAAAAATAGAAAAAAATATTCCAGAAGATGATCCTAGAAACCCTGCAGTTATTGCTGATTTAGTTGGGGATAATGTTGGTGATTGTGCAGGAAGAGGAGCAGATTTATTTGAAAGCACAGCAGCTGAAAATATAGGTGCAATGATTATTGGTGTTGCCTTGTTTCCTGTTTTCGGAATAAACGGGATTCTTTTTCCCTTGGTTGTGAGAGCCTTTGGATTAATAGCATCAATTGTTGGTGTTATGTCAGTTAAGTGTCGTGAAGATGAAAACCCCATGAGAGCATTGTCAAAAGGTTATTTTGTAACAAGTGTCCTTGCAGCAATTGCATTTTATTTTGTGACAATGTACATGTTAAATAACATATGGTTCTTCTATGCTGGTTTAGTTGGCATCGTAACAAGCATAATAATTGTATTGATAACAATTTATTATACAGAAAGTCAGTACAGACCTGTGAAACGTATTGCAAAAGCATCTGAAACAGGTCATGCAACAAATATTATAGAAGGGTTAGCAGTTGGCTTTGAATGTACAGCACTTCCAGTAATAGTTCTTTCTGCAGCATTAATTTTGTCATATAAATTTGGAGTTCTTTCAGGAATAGAAAATGGCGGCATTTATGGAACAGCAATAGCAACAATGGGCATGCTAGCAACAGCAGCTTATGTTCTAGCAATGGACACTTTTGGTCCTATTGTCGACAATGCAGGCGGTATAGTTGAAATGTCAAATGCTCCTATCCAAATTAGAAAAAGAACAGATCTATTGGATGCAGTTGGAAATACAACAAAAGCACTTACAAAAGGTTATGCAATTGGTTCAGCAGCTTTAGCAGCCTTCCTTTTATTTTCAGCATACATGGATGAGGTTGCAAAATACAGTGGTAGTCCTTTTACAGGAGTTGACATCTCAAAAATACCTGTCTTTGTTGGCGGATTTATAGGAGCTATGTTAATCTTTTTATTTAGCGGTTTAGCAATTCGAGCTGTAAGTGATACTGCTTGTGTTATAGTTGAAGAAGTAAGAAGGCAGTTTAAGTTAATGCCAGGCATCATGACTAATAAGCAAAAGCCAGACTACGCAAAATGTGTTGATATTTGTACTAAGTCAGCATTAAAAGAAATGATTGTTCCTGGTTTGCTTGTTGTTATAGTTACTGTACTTGTAGGTACTATTTTGAAGGCAGAAGCAGCAGCATCCTTTTTAATGGTTGGTACAATAGCAGGAATATTAATGGCACTTTTTCTTAATACATCTGGCGGTGCTTGGGATAATGCAAAAAAACACATAGAAAGAGGACATCATGGTGGAAAAGGTTCTGAAGCTCATCATGCAGCAGTTACAGGAGATACTGTGGGGGATCCATTTAAGGATGTTTGTGGACCGACAACTCATGTTTTGATTAAGTTAATAGGAACTCTTACTTTAGTTTTAGCACCTTTATTTATTTAAGAGACTTTTTATTTTCTCTCAGATAATTTTTAAAAAACCAATTCAAAAAGATTGTTTCATCTTTTTTTATTTGGGATCTTTCTAATGAATTATAGTAACTATTTCTATTTTCATATGAAATATCTAGCATAGGGAATTTATTTTTAAATAGTATAAAATTCATAATTAATCTTGAAATTCTCCCGTTTCCATCTGTGAACGGATGAATTGTTACAAATTTTAGATGTATTAATGCTGCTAAAATAACTGGATGCACTTTGTCTCTATTTTTTTTGTACCAATTAAAAAATTCTTTTAAGAATATTTCTAATTTCTGTGGAGTTGGGGGAATAAATTTGCTGCCAGAAATTAAAACTTGGTGCTCTCTTATTTTGCCTGCTATATCCTCTTTTGTTTCCAAGAATAGTTGTTTGTGCCAGTATAATATTATTTGAAGAGATAAGTCCTTATCAAATTTTAACATATTATAAAAAACTTTTTTATGACTTTCTGCTTCTTTTATATCTCTTAAAGGTTTTTTTGGGGTAATACCCTTTTCTAGTAAATTTGCAGTATCTTTTAGACTTAATTTTGAGCCCTCAATTCTCTGAGTATTATAAGTAAATTTAATCATAAAATTCTCTGTTTCTTTTTCTTTTACAGAAAATGTTGCTTTCTTTTGTTCTTTTGAATAATTTTCCTTTATTTTATCAAATTGCCTTAACCAGTTTTCATTATAAATACTAAAAAGAAAGCCTTTTTTTATTTTATCAATATCTTTTGGAATTTTTTTTCCTAAATATAATTCTTTTTTCTCTACTTTTCCATTTTTTCTATAACTATACTCTAAATAATAATAAAAATTTTCTTTAATTAATTTTTTTCTTATACTAACCATAATCTAAGTTACCTCTACAAATTTATAAATGTTTCTATTTTCTCTTAACTGTAGGGGTAAAGATAATTTAGAAAGAGAAATATAAATTAGGTATTTAAAGGTCTTTGATAAAATAAACATAGTTCTTCATTTTAAAGAATCCGTTTTTCTCATAAAAATTCAAAGTTTTCTTGTTCCACTTAGGAGCAAATAAATATATCTCTTTAAGACCAATTTTCTTAGAGTTTTCACAAAACTTGTTTAATAATAATTTTCCTATGCCCTTGCCCCTATATTTTTTATCTACTGCCATTAAATTTAATGAAGATAAACCTGCTTTTTCTTTCTCTCCAAGTATATATCCAATAACTTCATCCCCTTCTTCTGAAACTAAAAATAATGGGCCCAAGAATTCTCTAAAGTATTTTTTATCAGGATATTTTCTAGTGTCTAACTGTAATTCATTAATTCTACTTAGTATTTCACAATACTTTAAGTCTTTTTCTTTAGCTTTTCTTATTTTCATATTCTCTTAAAATTATTAGAGGTTATATAAATAAGTTATTATTTATAAGTAATTAAACAAAATATTTATAAATAAGCTTTTTGTTTAGAGCAAGCATAATAAAAGAAAAAGTAGATATCCAAGAGAAATGGAAATATAATTTTAATGGAAGAGAGTTAGAATTTCATGTTTCTGATGGCTTGTATAGATTATCTGTTTATAGAGATCTTATTTTATTAAGTTTTTCTGGAGAGATAAATGGGGAGAATTATATTGAGGAAGTAGAATTAGTTAGAGGAGAGTTAACAACAAGAGTTACTAAATATGGCAATAAAGGAACAAAAGTAAAGTAAAGGGTTCCTGTTCCTAGAATTTTAGCTAAAAAACCAGTTTTAGATGCTGCAGAAGGAATGTCACCAAAGTATAAGGGCTTATTGGGATTATTATTAAGAGCATTAGATGAAGAGTTTTGACTTTATTTCTAGACTTTTAAAGCAATTACATAACTTCCTTCTTTGTGCCTGTAAACTCTCTTAAAACCAGCTTTTTTTAATCTTGATATTATCTCAGAAGCAAAATCTCTACCCCTTTTAATTTGATGTTTAGGCAAGTAATGATATAATTTTCCTCTGTTTTTTAAAACCCTAAATGCCTCTTTGTAATTATTCAAAGAAAAGAATTCTTCTGAACCTTTTACAGTTCCTGCATCAAAAATAATATTGCCAAATTCCTTGTCATTGAATTTTTTGATTTGTTCCACAATGTTTCCTATAATTAATTTCATGTTCTTATTTGTAAATAACTCTTGGGAATATGGGTTTAATTTAGCAATCTCAATTACATTCCTGTCTATTTCAACAGTTATTATATCCTCAGCAGTTCTAGAAGTTATAATAGAAGAATAGCCAAGGCCAGTTCCTGAATCAAGGACTTTTCCATGTAATTTATCTCTTCCAAGATTATCTAAGAATTCTTTTTTATGCATCGATGTGCCTGAGATTTTTAAGATTGGCCTGTAATTAGTTGGAATTAATTTATATAGCCTGTTGTCCACAAAATATTGCACTTTTTCTAAAGAACCATTATTTATTATATAACAGCTCTTGTCAGTTTCCTTTATTTTCTT
>JAGWAC010000009.1 GCA_018302125.1 Candidatus Woesearchaeota archaeon
TGATGAATTAAATAAAATTACAAATGAAGATTTAGCTAAAGAAGGATTGACTAAAGAAGGATTGATAATATTAGCTGAATATTATTTAGATGCAACAAGTGCTGAGAATAAAGAAGCTTTATTAAAAGAATTAAATAATCAAACTATAAATGATCTAAAGAATAAAATTAAAGATCTGATTGGTGGAAAAACATTAACAATAAAACCAATTCAATCTCAACAACAAAATCAACAACAAACTAAGTCTTCAGAAAAACAAAAAGGAAGTACTGAAAATTCAAAGATTTTAAAATATAGCGTAAGGACATCTGTTTACACTTTAAAATTTGAGAATAATAAATGGTATGTTGGAGATAATTCTGATACAAATTACAAAAAAATTAATGAATTAAATGATTTAGAAAATTATAGAGTTGTCTTCGCCTTATTAATTACTTTATTAAAAGATAAAGATGACTTAAAAAGTAGTGTAGAAATAATTAAGACACATTTAACAGAAAATCCAACAAGTGAGCTTTCTTGTTTTATTTCAACAGAATGTACAATAGTAAACCCACTTGATAATATTGAACAAATACTTACAAACATTAAAAGATGAGAAATCTTGATTTTAAAAAATTACCAATTTTAGTATTAATAGATTTTATAACTTTCAGTTTGTTTTATTTTTTTACTAAATATGTGATGCAGCAAAATTCATCTTTATTTGACATGAATGCCTTAGGTGGGAATTTAGAATTAATATCGCAGCTTTCATCAAATATTTTATTATTACTTTTATTGCTTGGATTAGTTTCTTTTTTATTATACAATATATCACAGTCTATAAACTGGAACTTGGCTTTAAATGAATTTAAACTAAGAAATTATAAAAATTATTTAAAAAAATTTACAATAATAAACATTCCTGGATTTTTAATTTTAAGCTATTTAATTTTCAAGATAATTGTAAAATTGAAAGTTTTTATTTTAGATTACTGGTTTGAAGCTGTATTCAATTCTATGGAGTTTTTAATTATTTCATTATTATCATTAATATGCTTAATTATAATTATTATTAAATTTGAATTATACAGATTAATCAATAAAAATTCATTAAAAGATTCTTTAAATTTATTACAAAAGAGAATTTTTAAGAGATATTTTTATTTTATTTTATTGATTATTACAGCTTTTGCATCTGGTTTATTATTTATTTTTATATTAAAGATTAATCCTAATTCTATTTTATTAACAATATTTGCCTCTTTAGTTTCTTTATCTATTTTGAATGTATTTAGAATTTATTTTGCAAGCTGAAATTAAATAATTAGTATTGCAGGGGCAAGGATTTGAACCTTGGTAGGCACTGAGCCACTAGGTTTCTTCTATCGGATAACCTAAGCAAAGCCGATACCTTAGCATAGCTGATTTCTAGGATAATCTCTAGCCCGTTTGACCGCTCCGGCACCCCTGCTTAATAAAAAATAGAAGTTTAACCTTTTAAAAACTTAATTATTTTAGCCTATCTTTAACACACCATCAACTTTTTTTAATTCTTCCTCAGCTATGCTTTTTTTTAACATTTCAATAAATTTCATTCCGTCGTATTGGCAATTTAAGTCAATAATTTTTAAAAGGTGTTTTAAACAAACATAAGCACGCACAAAAATATCATTAAATTGCCGTGCAGCCCCTACTGGTTCTTCACATCCTTGAAAAATACATTTCATCTTATTTAAAATTAAAAAAGTTAATAGATTTATTTCTTTCTCTTGTTTCTTGTTGCCCTGTTTAATCTTTTAAAAAAAGACTTTTTCTGCCAGGAATAAGATCTTAATTTTTTAGATTTTCCGTAACCACAGCTGCTACAAACAGATTTTTTCTTATGGAAAGTAGATTTGCCGCATCTTCTGCATCTATAATGCTGCTTGGCTTGTCCTTTTTTTCCTTTAGAAGGGGTTCCTTTTCCCATTTCACTCTGGAGTTATAAGAATTATTGTGTCTCCTCTTACAAAAGCTGTTCCAATTTTTCTTTTTATTTGTCCATCTACTCTTTCTTCAACATCTTCTAGAACAACATTAATATGAATGTCAAATGCCTTTAATTTTCCTATTAACTGCTTTCCGTTTTTTAACTCAACCATTACTTTTTTGCCACGAGCATTGTTCAAGGCATCTAATGGCCTGTCTGATTCCATGTAAATAACCCCCAAGGATTTTATAATTTTGGTAAAACATAGTATATAAATCTTGTGATTTCTTTGTTTTTGGGGCTTAAAATTATGTTTTATGAAATTTGAGAAAAAGATTTATAAAGATAATATTTTCATTTAAACTAAAAAATGGTAGTAAAAAAAATCAAAGATAACTTAATTGAATATAAAAGAGTTTATACAGTAACTCACAAGCCAAGCATGGAAGAATTCAAAGGAATAATTAAAATTTCTTTGATTGGCATCAGCATAATTGGTTTGCTTGGATTTTTAGTACAAATTATCTGGACATTAGCAACATAAAATGCCAATATACGCTTTAAGAACAACTGCAAACAGAGAAGATCAGGTTTTAGATTTTGTAGCAAGCAATGCGCAAAAAAAAGGATTTAATGTTTTCTGTATAATAAGACCTCATGGATTAAGAGGGTATATTTTTATTGAGAGTGAGAACAGAGAAACTGCTGAAGAAAGTTTTCACGGTGTTCCCTATGCCAGAGGTTTGCTGCCTAATGAAATCCAGTATCAAGAAATAGAAAAAATGTTAGAGCAAGTAAAAACACAAGTTAATATTCAAAAGAATGATATTGTTGAAATTATTTCTGGACCTTTTGCAAGAGAAAAAGCCAAGGTTACAAGAATTAACCTGCAGAAAGAAGAAATCGTTGTTGAATTATTAGAAGCAGCAGTTCCTATTCCAATAACAGTCAAATTAGATTCTGTAAAAGTTATAAGAAGGGATGAAAAAGAAGAGGAATAAGGGTAGAATCCTTATCAACCTGCAAAAATAAAAAATGAATTTTAAAGTAGCTATTATTACTGGCGGTTCAAGCGGGATTGGAAAAAATTTAGCCAAAGAATTACTAAAAGATAATTATAAGACAATTATCATTGGAAAAACTAAAAGCAATGTTCAAGAAACACTAAAAGAATTAAAACAAATTTCTGAGAATTGTTCTGGTTTTGTTTGTGATATTAATGATGAGAAAAGAGTCAAGTATTTAGTTACTGAAATTTTGAAAGAAAATCATAAAGTTGATTTATTGGTAAACAATGCTGGATTTTCTTATTACAAGGAATTTGATGAATTAAGTGAAGAGGAAATAAAGGAAATTGTTTCTACTAATTTATTGGGTACTATGTATTTTTGCAAATTTATAATTCCTTATATGGAAAAACAAGGATATGGACATATTGTAAATGTTGCTTCTGTTGCCGGAAGAATAGGACTTCCTAAATTGAGTGTTTATTGTGCTTCTAAATTTGGAATTGTTGGGTTTACAGAAAGTTTGTATTATGAAATGAAAAAGAAAAATATCTATGTAACTTTAGTTTGCCCAGGAGCTGTTGACACTAATTTTTATAGGGATGAAAGCTTCAAAAAATTTCCTCATGCCCAAAGACACAAAAAAGTAATGAGTCCAGAGTATGTTGCCAAGGAGATAAAGAAAGCTATTGATAACAAAAGGTTTGAGCTGATATTACCAAAACTATTCAGGTTTAAAATCATGTTTAAAGATGTTTTAAAGAGATTCGCTATGTGGTATGTTTCTAGGCTACCAAGATAAATAATAAGTTTTAAATATTGATATTTTGTTAAAAATGTAAAATGCCCAAGGAAAAATTAGACTTAATTGTAGAAGGGGGAAAAGCGACAACTACACCCCAATTAGCCCAGAAATTAGGGCCTTTAAGGATAAATATCTCTGAGGTTATCAAGAAAATTAATGAAAAGACTGAAAGTTTTTTTGGTGTAAAAGTGCCTATAAAAGTAATTATTGATACTGATACTAAAGAAGTAGACATTTCAGTTGGTACGCCGCCTGTTTCTGAATTGATTAAAAATGAGTTAAAACTGGAAAAGGGATCTGGAGTTCCTAACAAAGATATAAAGGGAAATATTGCTATTGAACAAGTTATTAAAATTGCTAATATGAAGAAGGATGCAATGTATGTAACTGATTTAAAATCAGCAGTCAAAAATGTTATTGGTTCATGCAATTCTTTGGGTGTTTATGTTGAAAATGAACCTGCTAAATTCTTTATTAAAAAAATAGATCAGGGAAATTTTGATAATGATATTAAACAAGTGAAAAAAGAACCTAGCCAGGAAAAATTAGCTGAATTAAAAAATAAATTAAAAGAAGTTCAGTTAGTATATATGAAAGAGCAGGAAAAGATTAAAGCAGAAGAAGAAAAGGCTAAAGAAGCAGCTACAGCTGCAGCT
Organism: Candidatus Woesearchaeota archaeon; assembly: GCA_018302125.1. Taxonomy (GTDB): domain Archaea; phylum Nanobdellota; class Nanobdellia; order SCGC-AAA011-G17; family JACPIM01; genus JAGWAC01. Next base: position 4,423 of record JAGWAC010000009.1, read on the forward strand.
ACTGGTGTTGGGGAAGGTGAAAAGAAAGAAGAAACAAAACCAGCTGAGCCAAAGAAAGAAGAAAAAAAGAAAGAAGAAAAAAAGAAATAAAATAAACTTTTTGGAAAAGTTTAATTAAAAAAAATTATAAACCACGAACATAAGCTGATCTTCTTTTTCTATAATAAACCAAAAATGCTATCATCAATAATAAGAATACAAAAACCTCACCAAACAATATTAAGTTTTGTGTAAGCTTGGATTTTTTTGTTATTTCTAATTTCTTTGGATCAAGCAAAACAATATCATTGCACCCATTTATTGCCTGGTCAATCAATTTCTGAGCTTCATTAAATTGTTCCTGTCTGAATAAACTTTCAGCCCTTTCAATTAATTCATTTAATTGTGAGCATCCCGTATTTTCCGCAAATAGATCTTTAGCATAATTTAATCTGGGTATTATTACTGATTTATTTGATGCTCCAAACTCAATTGCATTAAGATATATTCTTGTTGCATCTTTTATTTGTGGGGATGAAACTTCTGCATTAATTATTATTTCTGCAGCTTCTTTTTCCTTTTCTAGATTTGTCTCTATTTCTAACTTTAATTTTTCTTCAATATTTTGCCCTAATGTTGGAAAGAAGATTTTGTCCAGAGAAGCTTTTATTTTTGGATCTGTTGATATTGCACTTAATCTAATTCCTTGCAAAAATTCTGAACCTGTATTTTTTAGGCTAATTTCAACAATTATTTTATCCTTTAAAAAAATATTTTTATTTGTTGGAGCTATAATTCCTATGGCTGCATTTTTTCTTGATACTCCTCCACCAATTTCAGTTGTTATAGTTGGCTCTGCAGTAGAATTAACTGTAAGAGTAATGTTATTTGAATTTCTTGTGAGATTTCCATCACTGGCCTGGAAAACCACATATTCAACGCCATTCCAATCAGCTGGTTGTGAGAAACTAACAGTATCTGTAGAAATTGAAACTATTATTGCTTTTTGCCCTATTGGTCTATATGTCAAAGCATCTCCTTCAACATCTGTAAAGTATTGACTTAAATTGATAGAATTAGCTAATGAAAAATCTTCATCCCATGTTTGAGCAGAAATACTTCCAGAAAATGTTGGAGCTGAATTATTTTGAATTGAATGTCCTGATGAATTATACCAAATACTCCAGTTATCGCCGTCAAAAACCCTAGCTGAAAATATCCAGTTATCTCCTATTGTGGTGTTTTCATTTGTAATTATTGTGAAATTTTTGAAAGTTATTACTTCTATTGTATTATTATACCATCTTGTTTCATTTAATTGTAAAGCATCATTATCTGCATCTAGGTAATTAAATTTACCTGTAAGATTACCAGTTGTTTTGTTTGCTGAATGATCATTTGAAATATTAATGCTTGTTATTTCCGGGATTCTGTTTATAAAAAAAGTATAATTACTTGAATAATTACAATTACTTGAATTATCACAAGCTTTTGCAGCCCATAAATAATGCCCTCTGCCCTGAGAAATGTTTATTATTAAAAGAGTTATATTATTTGCCAGAGCCAAAGATGAATTTGTAGAATTCAATATATAAGTGCCTGTCCAGTTTCCAAGAATAGATACATTTGTGATATTTGCATTATCATCACCAATTAAAATGTCAAATGTTATATTTGTATAAGACAGATTTGAATTATTTGCAGGAGCATTTACTGTTATGTTTGGCCTTAATGTATCTGCTACATTATAATGGAAAACTGAAAAACCTGTTATTGAGGGATCTAAATAAAAAAATACAGACACAAATAATATTATTGACAATACAAAATAGATATGTGTAAATATTTCATGATATTTCTCTATCTTGTTATGCCTCTTTTTTTTCATTTAATACTCCTTTTTTTACTGCATTTTTATAAACTGTCCAGATATTTCTTTCATCCCTATTTAACAAAAGAGAAATTTCATGGAAATTAAATGATTTTTCTTCTTTAAGGTATTTTACAAAAGATTCAAAAATTGTAAGATTATTATTGTGAAAAATAGAAGTTTTTACATTAAGATTATGATGCAGCTCAATAAACCATTTATCTTTATCTTTGGTTTTTCTAGAATTTCTCACATTATTTTACATATTTTATATGTATTTAAACTTAATTAATTATCAATTTAACATATAGCTTATGTATAAATTACATATATTTTATGTTTTACTTATTTAAACTCTCTTTTTTATACATATAATTTATGTATATTTAATTAATTTTCTTATCAAAATTGTGGCATAAGCTCCTTTTGGCAATATAAAATAGATATAATCCCTTTTTTTATTTAAATCTTCTACTTTAAAAAAAGCATCTCTATATTGGGTATCTGATATCAAGAATGGACATTGCCTTATTAAGAAATCATCTAATTTTATCTTTTCTGTTTGTATAAGTTTTTTGTAAATCTTACCTATATTGCCGTTTAAATCAGTATCAAAATTTAATAAAGGCATCTTAAAATTTTTAATTTTCTTTTTTATAAATATAAATTGCCCCAGAGAATAATTTGTTTCATAATTTGGATATTTAGACAAAAATTTAGACAAGCACAAATTGAACAAATAAGACTGATAAGAATGAAAATAAAATCTTAATTTAATATTATATTCATAATTATTTGTTGGTTTCTCAATTAATGAATTTAATTTTTTAAAATCTTTTTTTAAGATTAATTTGCCTAATTCATGATTATTTGAGTTTATACCAAATCTTTGGTCGTCAAAATAATTTTCGCAGAAATCAGTTTTTTTAAATTTATAAGGAAATTTTATTTTAAATTTATTTGCGATTACATCACCAAGCACTATTCTTTTATTTCCATAGCCTTTGAATTTTAAAGAGATATCTTTTAATTCCAAGTTATTTATTTTATCTTTAGAAAATCTTGGCAATGAAATATATTGGTAAGTTACTGCTTTTTTATCTTTAGAACCTGCAAAACCTATTTGTTTCAGGCCTATTTTAAAAATATTTGATATGGTTTTTATTGCGTCTAGAGTATTATAATTTTTCTTTTTCATCAAAGCATAAGTATAAGGCCCTTTTTTGTCTAAATTCAGACTTATCACTTCCTTTACCTGAAAATCTTCTGGTTTTTGTTTTATGTTCATTTTAATATATAGGTTGAATATTATAAAATCAATTAAAAAGAATTTCTTTATTTATAAATTATGAGTGAAATAATAACTTATGAAAGTTTATATGAATTACTGAGAAATGAGAAATCTGAAAAAGATTTGCAAAAAATAGATCCTAATTTTTTTCAAGCCGTAATAAAATATTTAGAAGAAAAAGAAGCTATTTTAGAATCTCAAAAAAATAAAGATTCCTTATTTTCAAAAGAGAGTGAGAAAACACAAAAGCAATTAGAGAATATAAGAAAGATATTAAGAGAGATATATGAAAAAAGAGAGAGTAAAATAGTACAATATGGCTTATTATCATCTAGATTTAATGAGGATACACCTGGAAATATGCATGATGAAGAAGTTAAATTTTATAATGAATTAAAAAATATTTTGAATAAATATAGAAAAGGAATATTAAGTAATTTAATTTCTAAAAAACTTCCTGCTGTTGAAAAATCTTTTTTGGAAAAAGCCCCACCAAAAACAGAATCTTTGGAAGAAAACAAGGCAATTGAGATTAAAGAAACTGAAAATAAAATTAAAATGGTGAGATTTTTACAAGCAGTACCACAATTTATTGGCGATGATTTAATTTTATATGGGCCATTTGAAAATGAAGATATAGCTTCTCTTCCAAAAGATATTGCAAATTTATTATTTAAAAAAAATAGAGCAGAAGAAATTAATCCCAGCTAAACTTTTTGGGAAAAAGTTTAATCAAAAAAAATTGTATAGCAAGATTTATAAATTAAATTTTAAAATGAATAAAACATGAAAATTCCTAAAAAAGTAAATAGATTTTGCCGCAAATGCAAGAAACATACTGAGCATAGTGTTTCCCAGGCAAAAAAGAAAGAAAGGGGAAGTTTAAAGAAAGGATCTATTTCCAGATCTAGAAAGAGAGGACTAGGAAGAGGTTATGGGAATTTAGGAAAGTGGGGATCCAAACCAGCATTATCTAAATGGAAAATGGCTGGTGTAAAATCATCAAAAAAAGTTGACTTAAGATTTAAATGCAAAGAATGCGGAAAAAGCAGTGTTCAAAATAAGGGATTTAGAGCTAAAAAAGTGGAGTTCATATAAATAATGAATATAATAAGATATCAAGAGGAGAATATAAAATTAAGGAGTAAAAATGAATAAGTTATCTGGACCAATATCAAAATTTGTAAAGGTTAGGTGTCCCAAATGCAAGAATGAGCAGATAATATTTGGAAAACCATCCACAAAAATACAATGCCTAGTATGTTCTAGTATTTTATCTGAACCTGAAGGAGGAAAGGGCAAGATTAAAGCGCGAGTACTGGAGGTATTAGAATAGTGTTCTATAAAAAACCAGGCTTACCAAATAACAATGATTTTGTCTTATGCACTGTAAAAAAAATTCTACATCATTCTGTTTTTGTTAGTTTAGATGAATATGAGAATTTAGAAGGATTAATGCATATCTCTGAAATTGCTCCTGGAAGAATCAGGAATATTAGGGAATATGTAAAACCGGATAAAAAAATAGTCTGTAAGGTTCTGAAAGTAAATGAATACACAAAACAAATTGATCTTTCTTTGAGAAGAGTTTCTATTAATGCAATGAAAATTAAAATAGATGAATTCAGGCAAGAAGAAAAAGCAGAAAAATTATTAGAAACTATTGGAAAACAATTAGGCATGGATTTAGGAAAAATGTATAAAGAGGCTGGCGAAAAATTAATTGAAGAATTCGGGAGTTTGCAAGAAAGCTTCAATAAAATAGTAAATGAAGGAGAAACAACACTAAAGAAATTAGGATTTAATGAAAAAATTGTTAATGTAATTACTAAATTTGTAAAGGAAAAGATTAAACTACCAAAAATAAAGGTAAAATTAATTTTAGAATTAAAGAGCTATGAATCAAATGGATTAGAGATAATCAAAAGTTTATTATCTAAAGTAAAAGAACTAAATAAAAGAGCAGAAAATGTAGAAGTTAGTTATATTAGTGCACCCAAATATAGCCTAGAGATAACAACTCCAGAATTAAAAAATGCAGATGATATTATTGAAAATTTAGCTGAAGAAATTATAAACCAAGGAAAAAAACTAAATATAACAGGAAAATGGCTAAGAGCATCTTAAAATGCATTAAGTGTGGGAGTTATACTTTGAAAGATAAACATTGTGAAAAAGAAACTATTAATCCAAAACCAGCAAAATATTCTCCAGAAGACAAATACCAAGATTATAGGATGAAATACAAAAAATTGCATAATCTTTAAATATGTTTCTATCTTAATACCCCAGATGAACTGGAAAATCAACCAAATAAACAAAGTAAATGTGAAAAACCCTATCTTAATAGAGGGACTACCAGGGATAGGGAATGTTGGTAAGATAGCTGTAGATTTTATTATAGACAGTTTAAAGGCTAAAAAAGTATTTGAGATTACATCTTATAATTTTCCACATTGTGTTTTTGTTAATGAAGATAATTTAGTTGAACTACCAACTATTGAAATATTTCATAAAAAAGTGGGTGGAAAAGACTTTTTATTTTTAGCAGGAGATATTCAACCTTTAGATGAAAGGAGTTGTTATGAATTTTGCGACAATATCCTAGATTTATTTGAGCAAGTTAAAGGAAAAGAGATCATTACTTTGGGCGGGGTTGCCTTGGACAGAATTCCTAAACAAGCAAGGGTTTACTGCACAGGAACTAATCCAAAAATTATAAAGAGATACCAGACTAATGTAGTCAACAATATTTATGGTGTAATTGGACCAATAATTGGAGTTTCTGGATTATTAACAGGATTGGCAAAAAGAAGAAACTTGGATGCTGTAACTATATTAGCTGAAACTTTTGGACATCCAACTTATTTGGGTGTAAAAAGCGCCAAAGAGATTTTAAAAGTCTTGAATAATAAATTAGGACTGCACTTGAATATTGAACTACTTGATAAAGAAGTAAGTGAAATTGAGAAAGAAATTGCTGAAAAAACTAATAAGATTTCTAAAATTACAAAGACAAAGAGAGATGTAAGCTACATTGGATAGTGAAATGGTAGAAAAGGAGGATAAATATGGAATTGGTGTTTATGTAGAAGGCGGAGGATTTTTGTTTCTTAATACTTTTGGTACAAAAAAAGAATTAGTAGGAGCCTATAGGATATGGAAAAAATATTCAACAAATAAAAAATTAGATTCTCCTTTGCCTGTTGGACTTGCTGGAAAAATTGAGGATAAAAATTGAAAGGTTCAAGTTTTGAAAGATTTGCTTTGAGGTGAAATATATTTTATTTAAATTATTATTTGGATTGGTTTTATTTTTATTAGGTTTATTAGCTTTGAATAATTATCTTAATTTATTTACAGAACTTATTTATTTTGATGATAGAACATTAATGCTTCTTAATGGGATATTCTTAATTATTGCTGGACTAATAATTCTTGTTCAAAAAGTGCTTTTGAAATTTCATAAAAATTTTTAAGATTCAATTAAATATTTTCTAACTAAATAAAAATAGTTTCTTTAAAATTTTTAAAATCATTATCTCCAGTTAATATTTTAGCATTTAATTTTTTAGCAGTAGCTGCAACAAATGAATCAAGCATTCCAAAGTCGACATTTTTCTTTTTTTCAATAAAATGAATTTCTCCAGCTAAAATACTAATCTCTTGAGTAATATCAATTACCTTAGAAAGATTATTTATATGATTTAAAGCAATTTGTGAATCTAGATTTTTTCTTAATAATTTACTAATTACTTCAGCAACAGTTGTTGAGCAAGTAATTATTTCATTATGATCAGTTTCTAATAATTTCTTTACATTCAATCCTTTATCAGAACCATTAAAATATTCTATCCATGCAAAAGCATCAACTATAATTTTAGTCATGAAAATGTTTGCCTTCTATCCACTTTTTATCTTCTTTAGTAAAAGAACCTATACTCTTTAAAGCACCAAAACCACTTATTTTAACTTTTTCAACCTTTATTTTTACTGTTTGCCCTTCGTTAAGTCCTTCTAATTCAACAACATTTTTTGGAATAGTTGCCACTAAAGAACCTCCAATCTTTCTTAGTTTAGTTATACTCTTCATATAATAAAATATAACTTGTAATTATATAAAGCTTCCTATTTTAGAAAATTTTAGAATTAAAGTTTATTTGATAATACTTTTCAAATGTGGCATCTCTCTTTCGATAAAATCTATAATTTCTCTTTTGAATTGTGTGTTTAAAGAAATACCAGTAAACTTGTGTTTATTATGAACAATTAACCAATCTTTTTTAGAAAGTTCTTTAATTATTTCTTTTAGATTTTGAAATTTCTTAAAATGTTCTCTTCTATCATACTTATCTCCCCAATTTCCCTTACTTCTTGCTAAAACCGACATTAACTGAACCTTCTCTAAATCAGACACCATACAAATACAAATTTTTTAGTTATTTTTAAATGTTGCTATTATTGATAGTTTCTTCTTGTTAATAGAAATATTTAAATAGTTTTGTGAGAGCGTATATATTATGAAAATTAAAGAAAATAAAAGTTTTTTCCTTATGCAATTTGGAGATACTCCTCAGTTGAGAGTTCTTGACTTTTTGATAGGATTTCATTTCTTTGACTATCCTATAACTGAAATAGCAAGGGAGAGCAATGTAAGTTATAATTCTCTTAAATTATTCTTTCCTTATTTTATAAAATCTGGAATTGTCTGCAAAACTAGAAAGATAGGCAAGTCTGATTATTTTAAACTCAATTTGGACAATCAGTTTGTCAAAAATTTGATTAAGCTTGATTGGAGCTTGACTAAAAGAAATGTTCTTCCGGAATTAAATGAAGCGATTAGTGCTTGATTTTTTGATTTAGGCTAATGACTAAATTCGTTTAAACCTTTCTGAAGATTTTGCAATAATTTATTATTATTTTTTATTTCTTCAAGAACTTCATTGTCAAAATAACCTTTCGGAAAATTTACGAAATTTCTTGATTTTTCCGGAAACTTTACGGGTAACTAATATATTAATCCGAAAACCTTCCGAAAATATTGTACTGGACACCGGAAATCTTGCGGCGTTTAAATTATGATATGAGTTCTATAAATGAGTTTTATCTACTGGACAAAATTGTACTGGACATCATGTGCCCGCCTGGCGCTTATATACTAAATTATCTTGATATGGATTTATGATAAATGTTAATCTGATTGAAAAAATAATAAACAGAAAATTCTATAATCTTAACAAACGAGAAAAGAAGTTAGCAAGAAATATTTTAATAAAGTTATATTGGAAATACGATTTAAGTTTTAGAGAAATAGCTTTCTTATTCAAAAAAGATTATGACACCATACAACAGTGGTTTAAGAGATTAAATATTAAAAAAAGAACCCATAAAGAAGCTATTTTATTAAAAAAGGAAAAAATGAACGTAAAGAATATACCTGGAGAAATTAAAACACAAATTATAATTTATAGAAAAAAACAAAAGAAAAAAACAATTCTAAGTAGAAACTTAATATTAAATAAACTTTCAAAAAATATAGCAATTAATGTTAATACTCTCTATTCTTATTTTTTTATTAGAAAAATAAATAGGCAATTTATAAGTTCAGAAAAAATTCCAAAGAACCTTTTAAAGTCTCTTTATACAAAATACAAACTAAGTTTAAAAGAAATAGGTTCTCTTTTCGGGTTGGGAGCTTCAAAAATTAGAAAAAGGATGCAAAAATATAATATTCCAAGAAGAACTTTATCTGAGGCACTTACAAAATATCCGAAAAGACCATTTAAAATAAGGACAAAAGAAGATTTAAAGTTTAAAAGCTATTTAATTGGAGCAAGGTGCGGTGATCTTTATGCTTCTTCTGAAGAAAAAAGGATTATTTGCAATGTAAGTTCGACACATCCTGCTTGGGAGCCTTTAATGAAAGAATTGTTTGAAAATTACGGCTACATTAAAAGTTATCCGTTTGAAAATAGGGCTGACCAATATGCTTGGAATATCACTGCTTATTTACATGAAACTTTCGATTTTTTGAAAGCGCAGTTAAAATTTATTCCTGAATGGATTAACAAAGATAAATTATTATTTATCAGTTTCCTTGCAGGATTAGTTGATACGGATGGATTTATCACTCTAAATGGTAAAAGACCCAGGCTTGGGATTTCAATTACAAATAAATCATTACTAAACAGCATTAAAATTATTCTCAAGATAATTGATTATCATCCGACTTTAACTTTTAAGAAAAATGATGAGTCACACTTTGGTGAAAAGAGAATGTGGTTACTTAATCTATCAAGAGTTCATGAAGTACTTTCCTTAATTAAAATCTTACCATTAAAACATAAAGAAAAAGCAAATAAAAAAGAATTAATATTAAAATATAATGGCAAAGAATTAGTTAGATTGTGGAAGATTTTGGCTGAAAATATAGCTAAAGAATCCAAAGAATATCAATATTTAGCAAAAACCTTAGTGACTAAAAGAATCTAACCCCTTTTGAATACTTTTTAAGAAGTTATGATCTTCTTTAATTAAATTATTTTCATCTTTGTCATCTAAAATAACTCGGCCATAATTTCCGTCAAAACCAGGCTTGTACCTTACTTTTCCTTCTCTTATTTTGATAACTGTTTCTGCAATTTTCTCATTTACAACTAATTTTAGATCTTCCAAAGAAACATCCATCAAAACATTTAATTCAGTATTAAACTTAGAAATTAATTTATTATATTCCTGCAAAACTGTTTTTGTTGAAACTCCTTTTTTTAATATTACTGAAATAAGTTCTGCTAGTGGCAGCAAGGAATAAAATTTCTTAGCATTATTCTTTACAAATCCCTCTGGCCTATCAGCTAATTGTTCTATTCTGTTTTGAACTCCGATTGTTAATTTTTGCCTGCAAACAGGACAAATATTATTATGTTTTTTAGATTCTTCAGGAGAAAAAGAAACTCCGCAAACCCTATGTCCATCAAAATGGTACTTCCCATAATTAGGATCAACTTCTATTGTTCCAGATAATCCTTCTCCAGTTCTTATTGCTTTTATTATATTTTGATAGGTTATCTGTTTAAAATCAAAAAGAGTTGCTTCTCTTCCAAGTCTATAAGAATGATAAGAGTGTGGGTCTGAAGAACTAATTAAATTCAATTTATCAAATTTAGAAACTCTCCATAACATTGGCGGGGCGGCGCTTAACCCAGTTTCAACTGCATTAACATATTTTGATTTTTCCTTGAAACAATCTTCAAAAGAATCAAAACCAGACATGCTACCGAAGATACCAAAATAAGGTGTTAGACAATGCGCAGGAATAATTTCTATATCTTCTGAAATAGATCTCATCATTTCAACTAATTCTATACTTGAAAAACCAAAAATCGGCCTTCCATCATAATCCATTCTTCCTCTTTTTCCCAAGGATTCTATAATTTGAGCTGTAACTCCCTTATTCGGAGATAAAATCGTGTGATGGATTCTTCTTCCTTTTCCATCCTGCTTGTACATTAAAGAAATTTCAGTCTGCCAAATGAAAGGAAATGGATTTGTTTCTTTTGTCCATAAAATTCCATTAGAATCTTCCTGTAGACTATTCAAAATATCTGGATAATGCTTGGGGTGCTGAAAATCTCCTGTCCCTAGGAAGGATAATCCTTTAAGTTTTGCATTATCAGCCAGTCTTTGTAAAGTAATGTCTTTGCTGCAAGCTCTTGCATATTTTGAATGTATATGTAGGTCACCTATAAACATAATGTGAAGAAAAATGAGAGATTTATAATAATTTAGGTAAACTATTAGAATGATTTTTCAAATGATTTTTGTACTTTCTCTCCAAATAATTGATAGAAAATAAATATTTTTTTTTAATTTTATTGTTCAGAATTAAGAACTGTAATCTGCTTTTCTATTGAACCTTTATAGAAATAACTTAAAACTATGTTTACTGGCTCTTCAAATGCTGTTTCTTGCAAATCAGATGTTGGAATGTCGCAGCTAATTGTCTTTTCACCTAAAGCTAATTTTGTTGTCCCTTTATTTGAATCCTGTAGTTGTGAACATTTTATATTTACTTTTGGTGAAGGTGAAGTGACTGATACTTGTATTTTGTTTTTTTCTGCTGAAACATCAATGCATTTATCTGAAAATGTTACAGGCGGATATATATCTCCTTTTCCCACATTTACAATTTTAAATGTTAATTTAATTTCCTGTGCTGCTGAACTTCTCTGTTTTACATCTTTTATTTGCACTGGGGCTGATGAAGCTTCAGTTACAACAGAGTCTGAAAGAACTGAACATTTATCTTCTAATGTTTTTTCAACTGCTTTATTTTTTAGACATACTTTTGAAACTGCTTTTGTCTTATATTCATAACAAACATCAACTCTTAATGATGTTGGAAAATCTGCATTTAAGTCATGCTTATAATTTGCTTCATCAAACTGGATTTCTTCTGGTGAGCTTTCTATTACTTGGTCTCCGCTTTTTGCTTTTCCCTCTAATGGCACTGATAGTTTTGTATGTAAAGATGATAATGAGAAAGCTTCTTGATTAATTCCTGACAATGAAGATATAATTTTATTTGAAGGGATTTCATATTCTCCTTTGTTTTGTAAATTTAATCCTATGAAAAAAGGCTCTTGCAAATTATCCAGAACTTTTGCTGGTGGCTGGCCTTCAGTAAAAGAAAATTCCAAAGCGTCAGAACCACCGATAAAAATACCCAAAGTCTTCTGTTCTTTTTTTGTTCCTGTCTGACAGCCTACAATAAATAAAGACAATAAAATTATTAAAATTAACACACTCTTTTTATTCATTTTATCACTCTATTTTTAGGTTTAATAATGTTTATATAGTTTACTGGATTTTGTAGAGTACTGGATTCAAAATAATTAAAGAGGGGTGTAAATAATGAGAGGATTTGTTCAAAACAAAGCATTAAAAATTGGTGGGGCTGCTGTCTTGGTTGTTTCTGCTTTTGGTTTTTTATTTAGAGACTGTGTTAATTTTGGTAAAATGGAGGGTGATACTAAGCCAGCTAAAATTGCAGTTGCAGAAAAAAAAGCTGAGAAAGAATTTGTTCTTAGGTTTGGCAATCTTGATACTGAATTATCTGAATCTGATGTTTATTCTGTTATTGCGCAAATAAATTCTTTTAGAGAAGAAATAAGATTATGCGAAGACAGAAAGAAAATTGCTGATTATTGTCGTGAAAGTGGAAATTTAGATGGTGCATTGATGAATTTAGGAATGATTCAAACAAGATTAGAAAACATGGAAAAAGAAGCTGAGAAATTAAGCAAGCAAGGAGTAATTACAAATCAGTTTAGTAATTTATTAGTTAAAATGCTTGAAATATTAAATCAAGATGTAAGCATGGAAATTGCAAAATTAACTCATAAAAAAGCAGAAAAAAATTAAACTTCTATTTTTGTTACTCTTATTGGGCCTAAAGTTTCTATTATTTTGTAAGGATAATCATAAGATATTTCTAAAACTTCCTGCCTGAATAGTTCTTCTGATATCCCAATATCAGCTGTACAAGTTACTGTTCGTTCTCCTTCTTTTAATGATAATTTATCTGTTCTTGAACAAGTTAAGGAAGATTCTCCCAATATCCTTATATCAAATGAATTTAAAATCTGATCTTCATTATCTATTTTTCCTTTTCCAGTATTTTTTATAGTGATTTTAAGATTTAAATTTACAAGTCCTTCATCTGGAACTATTGTTTTTTCTATTCTAGTTATTTTTACTGGACCTAAATTTCCTCTTGGACCAAAATTAGTAATTGTTTCTTTATTTTGACATTTTGATTCTTGAGATGAAGAGGATTTAACACAAATTTGTGTTGTTGCTATTGATTGATGATTTGTTATTATTTCTGTTATGAAATTTGTTGTCATTCCTTTAAATGCTTTTGATTCATCATAAATATATGAGCCAAAGGTTATTCTTTCCTGAGATGGAATGCTTTTGCTAATTCTTTCTGCACCTTCTTGAAGAACTTCTGCCGGAGGCAAAGAAAAGCTTGCTTCCTCTTTTCCCTGCAATGATGAAAATTCATCTGAAGGTGTATCAGATAATTTTATTGTGCCTGAAACTGGCTCTGGATCATTATTGATTAATTCTATAGAGATTTTGAAGTTCTGGCCAGCAATGATTTCATCTAATGGGGGTTGGTTTTCTAAAAATTTAATTGTTAATCCTTTGCTTTCAGTAATTACTTTTTCTTTTTGAGATAAACCAAGCAGATTTCCTGGCTTTGGTAAATTCGGTATTTGAGTACAACCAGAAATAACTATCAAACCCAAGATAATTATAATTAAAATTAACCCTCTTTTCATTATTATCTTATTTTTATTTTCATATAAATACTTTTCTAAGAAAGGATTTGGTGCAACCTGGAGTGAACCCCTAAAATGAGACAAATAGATAAGCATATTTGATACTCAAAATTAGGAGGTGCAGAGAACTTGGCATAATTAAATAAGTTAGGACTTTTAACCTGACGTTTAGTTTACAGCTTACCTTTTATGAAAAGCGTTTATGGAAAAGAAGAAGATTCATGACAGTGCCAAAAAGAAAAATCTTATAAGCAAAAAAAATCAATGGACAAAGAAAGAGGCAATATATGGAAATAAAAGATAAACATGTAATTTTGTTTTTAGTTCTTTTATTATTAATAATTATTTCTGTCTTTGGATTAAAGCCATTAAGTAATGAATTCTATAGTAGAGGAGTTAATTTAATTACTGGAAAAAGTATTTTAAATTCTTGTGCTACTGATAATACTTTATTCAAGGTAAGTTCTAG